>NZ_JBSFXE010000004.1:0-249611 GCF_053595195.1 Kitasatospora sp. NPDC002522 | reverse complement strand
ACCCCCCACCCCCCCCCGCCTGCGTTACCTCCGTTTTTGGGTGCCCTGGGGGGCGGCCTCGGGAGTTTTGGCGCGGGGGGGGGGGGGGCGGGGGGAGACCGGTCTCCCCGCACCCCCGTCCGTCGTTCCTACGCCGTTCTCCTACAGCGGCGTGAACGTCACCGGCAGGGCCGCGAGGGCGCGGTGGAAGGGGCCCTGGCGCCACCGGACCTCGTCCGCGAGGCGCAGGTCCGTCAGCCGGCTGATCAGGTACTCGACGGCGGTGACGGCCATCAGGACGGCGGGCTGCCGCGCGGGGCAGCGGTGCGGGCCGGCGCCCCAGGCGAGGTGGGCGTACGAGCCGCCGAGCGACTCGCTCTCGGCGGGCGGCAGGGCGGCCTGCGCGTTGGCGGAGGCGTAGGAGATCAGCACCAGGTGGTCACGGGCGATCTCGGTGCCGTGGAAGACCAGGTCGCGCCGCGGGTAGTGGGGCGCGAAGTTGCTGATCGGCGGGTCCTCCCAGAGCACCTCGTTGACCGCGTCGTGCGCGGTCATGGCGCCGCTGTGCAGCGAGCCGGCGTAGCGGTCGTCGGAGAGCATCCGCAGCAGCGCGTTGGCGGCCAGGTTGGCGGTGGGTTCGTGACCGGCCATCAGCGTGAGGGTGATGTGCCGCACCACCTCCTCGTCGGCCAGCCCGGCCGGGTGGGAGAGGAAGGCCGAGATCAGGTCGTGCCGCGGCTCGGTGCGCCGCTCGGCGACCAACCCCGTGATGACGGCGACCAGTTCGGCGTAGGCCGCGGCGGCGCCGGTCGCCGACTCGAAGGCCCGGGACATGCTCGCGCTGATCCGGTCGATGTCCTCGTCGGGGATGCCGTACCAGGAGGTCAGGATGAGCAGCGGCAGCCGGTAGGCGTACTGGGCGAGCAGGTCGGCCTTCCCGGTGCCGGCGAACTCGGCGATCAGCTGTTCGGCGACGGCGGTGGTGTCGCGCTGCAGCAGGTGGGGTTCGAGCATGCCGACGCTGTCGGTGATCACCTGCCGGTAGCGGGCGTGGGTGTCGCCGTCGGAGAACAGCGCGGTGGGCCGCCAGCCGAGCATCGGCAGGACCGGGGAGTCGACGGGCTGGTGGGCCTGCCAGGGGCGGGGGTCGCGGGTCCAGGTGTCGGTGTCGCGGAGGATCTCCAGCGCGACGTGGTAGTCGGTGACCAGCCAGGCGTCGACGCCGGGCGCGAGCTCGACCGGGGCGAGCGGGCCGCGGTCGCGCAGCCGGGCGTAGTGGCCGTGCGGGTCGGCGGCGAAGGCGGGGCCGTAGAGGGCGGTACGGGTCACGGGGCGGTCTCCTGCGGGAGGCGGTCCAGGACGTGCTCGGTGAGGGCGATCAACGCGTCGAGGCAGCCGTCGCGCACCCGGGCGTCGCACTCGATCAGCGGGGTGGTGGGTGCCAGGTCGAGTGCGGCGCGGAGCTTGTCGAGGTCGATCGGCGGGGCGTCGGGGAAGCGGTTGACGGCCACCGCGTAGGGCAGGCCGGCCTCCTCGATCAGGTCCATCGAGTCGAAGGAGTCGGCGAGCCGACGGGTGTCGATCAGGATCAGCGCGCCGAGCGCGCCGCGGGCGAGGTCCTCCCACAGCGGCAGGAAGCGGCGCTGGCCGGGGGTGCCGAACAGGTAGAGGACCAGGTCGCCGCCGGGCAGGGTGAGCCGGCCGAAGTCGACGGCGACGGTGGTGGAGGTCTTGCCGGGGATCGCGGTGGTGTCGTCCACCGGGATGCCCGGGGCGGTCATGGTCTCCTCGGTGTGCAGCGTCGGGATCTCCGACAGCGCGCGCACGAAGGTGGTCTTGCCCACCCCGAACGGCCCGGTGACCATGAGCTTCATCAGGATCGGGTCGGTGGCGGGGAGGTAGGCGGGAGCGCCCGCCGCCGCGTCACCTGAGGGCGCGTCACTTGAGCGCACGGAGTCCACTGAGGAGCCTTTCGGCGAGGTCCCGGCTGACCGGCTGGGCGGAGGGGATCGGCGCGCGCACGCGCAGGGCGCCGCGTTCGGCCAGGTCGGCGGCGATGAAGACGGTGGCGCTGACCGGCAGCCGCAGGTGGGCGGCGGCCTCGGCGACGGTCAGCGCGCCGGGGCGGACCAGCTCCCATAACTGGCGGTGTTCGCCGCCCAGTCCGGCCGGCAGGTCGGCGGCGGCGTGCAGCACGCTGAGCCGGTCCAGGCCGTGCCCGGCGGCGGCCTGGCGGCCCTGGGTGGCGAGGTAGGCCGGGACGAGCCGGCGGCGGGGTTCGGCGGTCATGTCCCGCTCGCCTCCCGGGCGGGGCTGGCGAGCGCGCGGGCCAGCGCGGCGACCTGGACCTGCATCTGGTAGGCGATGGTGCCGAGGTCGGCGCCGGGGACGGCGAAGACCGCGAGCGAGGAGTTGGCGCCGGCCGGGGTGACCACCGCGAAGCCGAGGTCCGACTCGACCACGGTCTGGGTGAGCGAGACCTGCTCGGCGGAGGTGAACGCGGCGGTGAAGGCGCGGGCCGCGGCGTGCAGCGAGGCGGTCATCGCGGCGACCCGGTCGGCACTGTCCCGGCCGAGGTCGGCGGAGTGTCCGGTGACCAGCCCGTCGCCGGTGGCGATCACGGCGTTCTGCACGCCGGGCAGGTCGAGCAGCGGGGTCAGCACCCAGGACAGGTCCTCGGTGTGGCGGCGGAGCTGGGCGGTCACGGGGTTTCGACTCCTTCGGAAGCGGGGGCGTCGGCGGGCCGTACGGCGTCCCGCCCGGCGGCGGTGCCGGACTGCAGGGCGGACCAGTCGGCGCGCGCCCGGTCGGGGGTGCGCGGCGCCGGGATCGGGTCGGCGGGCGGCGCGTCCTGGCCGGCGGCGCGCGGGCTGCGGCGCTTGCGGGTGGGCAGCGCGTCGCCGGCGTCGAACACCGGGGTGGTCTGGGTGATCGGCCGGGGGGCGAGCGCGGACAGCGGCTCGGCCCGGTCGGCGACGGTGAGCAGGTCGGCGGGCAGCCGCAGGATCGCCCGCACGCCGCCGTACGGGGACGGCTCCACCCGGCAGCCGAAGCCGAACTGACGGCACAGCAGGCCGATCACCGCGAAGCCGGCCTGCGGCGGGTCGCCGAGTTCGGTGAGCAGCACCTCGGCCTGGCCGTCGAGCAGCTCGCCGGCCCGTTCCAGCTGGTCGCGCTCCATGCCGACGCCCATGTCGTCGACCACCACCAGGGCGCCGGAGCTGCCCTGCTCGATGGAGACCACCACCCGGGTCTCGGGGTGGGAGTAGGCGGTGGCGTTGCCGAGGATCTCGGCGAGCGCGATGGCGACCGGCTCGGCGGCCCGGGCGGCCACCGCCAGGCGGGGCTCGCGCAGGTGGTTGGTGATCTCCACCCGGGCGTAGCCGGCCACCCGGGACTGCGCGCCGACGCAGAGTTCGGCCAGCGGCGAGTCCTCCCGGGTCATGCCCGGCCAGGCGCCGGAGAGCACCGCCAGCGACTGGACCCGGCGCAGCGTCAGTTCGTTGCGGAAGTCCAGGGCGAGCAGCCGGGGGTCGTCGACGCTGTTCTGGATCTCCTCCAGCAGCGAGCGGACCTGGATCAGCAGCGCCTGGATCTTGGACGCGGCGCCGCGCAGCGCGGCCCGGGCGGCGGCGTCGGTGCGTTCGCGTTCGGCGAGCTGGGCGCGGACGGCGGCGGCCAGCGCGGCGTCCAGGGCGCGGTGCAGCGCCTCGCTGCCCGGGACGGTCTCCAGGGGGCCGGGGACGGGCGTGCGGGGGTGGGTGAGCGCGGTCGCGGCGGCGGGCAGCCGCTGCTGCGCCAGGTGTTCGAGTTCGCGGACGGCGGCGGCGTACCGGCCGTCGGCGGCGGTGAGCCGGGCCTCGGTGGTGCGCCCGTGCGCCTCGGCGCTGCGGGTGCGCTGCTCGGCCGCCTCGGCGCGGGCGCGGGCGGTGCCGGCGGCGTCCTCGGCGGTCCGGGTGCGCTGTTCGGCGGCCCGGGCGGTGCGGGCGGCGCGGCGCGCGGACCACAGCAGGGGGCCGGCGGCCAGGGCGGCACCGGCCAGCAGGGCGAGCACGATCTCGGCCATGGGGTCCTCGGGTGTCGTCGTCGCGGGGGGATTCGGACGGTGCGTGGGTTCAGGCGGTGCGTGGCGCTACGGGGTTGCGGCGGTACGGGGTTGCGGCGGTACGGGCGGTGCGCGGGGTCAGACGGTGGCGTCGGCGGCGTCGCCGGTGCGCTGCCGGGCCAGCTGGGCCATCCGGCCGACCACCTCGAGCATGGCCGGCGGCCGGCTGCCGTCCAGGTGCCGGTACTCGGTGCCGACGGTGACCAGCAGCCGCTCGGGCAGGCCGAGTTCGGGGTACCGGCGCTCGTCGATCAGCTGCCGGGCGGCGTCCGCGAGCGGCACCCCGGCGGCGTGCAGGGCGTGCGCGCGGTCGCGGACGTAGCCGAGGTAGTCGGCGTGCGCGGCGAGGTCGGCGCGGCCGAGCAGCGGGCCGTGGCCGGGGACGATGGTCTCGGCGCCGGTGTCCAGGACCCGGCGGACCGCGGCGATGACGTTCTCCAGCGGGCCGGCCCAGTGCACGGGGTGGTCGCCGGGCTGCTCGGCGGTGGAGCCGAAGACGATGTCGCCGGTGAAGACGGTGCTCCGGGTCGGCAGGTGGACGATCAGGTCGCCGCTGGTGTGGGCCGGCGGGAGGCTGCTGAGCTGGACCGGCAGGTCGCCGACGCGCAGTTCGAGTTCGCCGGTGAAGACGGTGTCGGGGTTCACCGGCGGGGTGTCGGCCCAGTCGAAGCAGCCGAAGTGCTCGCGCAGGTAGGAGCCGGTGTCGCTGTCCGGGTCGAGGCTCTGCAGCAGGCCGTGCTGCTGCTCCGGGGTGGGCTCGTAGGCGATGTGGTGCAGCGCCTCGTGGGTGGCGATGATCTCGGCGTCGGGCAGCACGCCCGCGCCCCACATGTGGTCGCCGTTGGCGTGGGTGACCACGATCCGGTCGACGTCGGTGCCCTCGGCGAGGACGGCGCGGCTGCGTTCCAGGAAGGCGGCGGCCAGCGTGCGGTCGTAGGGGGTGTCGATCCACAGGGCCGCCCGCCCGGTGGCGACCAGGCCGCAGTTGGCCAGGCCCCATCCGCGCTGCTGCGGCTGCCAGGCGTACACGCCGTCGGCTATCGAATGGAAGTTCGCGCGCCAGGTCGTCATGGCAGGGGATTATGCCTAACTCGCCGTCACCGTCCGACTCCAGGGCCGGTTTTGGCCACCGGATGTGAACTCGTACAACATTGAACTATATCGGCTATACTGGCGTCATGGACACCCAACCGACCGAAGCGCCGGCGGTCTCCCCCTCGCTGACCGAGGAGGCGCAGACCCCGTGGCTCGACGCCCGCGAGCAGCGGTACTGGCGCGCCCACCTGGAGGTCGGCAAGCTGCTCGAGTACCAGCTGAGCCGCGAGCTCCAGGCCCACAACCTCGCCATCAACGACTACGAGATCCTGGTGGTGCTCTCCGAGTCGCCGGAGCGCCGGATGCGGATGACCGACCTGGCCACCGCCACCCTGCAGTCCAAGAGCCGGCTCTCGCACCAGATCACCCGGATGGAGAGCGCCGGCCTGGTGCTCCGCCAGGAGTGCCCCGGCGACCGCCGCGGACTCTACGCACATCTGACCGAGAACGGCTGGCAGACCCTCCGCAAGGTCGCCCCCGACCACGTCCGCAGCGTCCGCGAGCACTTCATCGACCGCTTCACCCCGGAGCAGCTGGACGCGATGTACGCGGCGCTGGCCCCGATCGCCGACCACCTCCGAGGGCTGCGCGGCCGCGGGTAGCGCCGCCCCGCCAGGGGCTCGGGGAACTGCGCGAGCAACCATGCACCCTCAGCCGGGTCGCGTCCACGTGCAACTGGCCCTCCTCGGCGCGATCCTGCTGACGGGTGCCCTTCCGCTTCTCTCAGTTCCCCGAGCCCCTGGTGGTTGATCTCTCAGCCGGTCAGTTCGGCGATGAGCTCGTCCGCCGCCGCGTAGGGATCCATCTCGCCGGCCGCGACGCGGGTCGCCAGCGCGTCCAGGTGCCGGTCGCCGCGCAGGTCGCCGATCCGGGCGCGCAGCGCGGCCAGGGTGATCGCCTCGACCTCCTCGGCGGCGCGGCGGCGGCGCCGGGCCGCGAGTTCGCCGCTCTCGCCCAGCCAGGCGCGGTGCTTCTCCAGCGCCTCGACCAGCTCGTCCACGCCCTCGCCGCGGGCCGCCACCGTCTTGACGATCGGCGGCCGCCAGTCCCCCGCCTGCCGGGACTCGCCGAGGCCGAGCATGTGGTTGAGCTCCCGGGCGGTGGCGTCCGCACCGTCCCGGTCGGCCTTGTTGACCACGAACACGTCGCCGATCTCCAGGATGCCCGCCTTGGCGGCCTGGATGCCGTCGCCCATGCCGGGCGCGAGCAGCACCACCGAGGTGTCGGCCTGCGCGGCGATCTCCACCTCGGACTGGCCGACGCCGACGGTCTCCACCAGGATCACGTCGCAGCCCGCCCCGTCCAGCACCCGCAGCGCCTGCGGGGCGGCCCAGGACAGGCCGCCCAGGTGGCCGCGGGTGGCCATCGAGCGGATGAACACCTCCGGGTCGGTGGCGTGCTCCTGCATCCGCACCCGGTCGCCGAGCAGCGCCCCGCCGGAGAACGGCGAGGACGGGTCGACGGCGAGGACGCCGACCCGCTTGCCGAGCTTGCGGTAGGCGCTCACCAGCGCCGAGGTGGAGGTGGACTTGCCGACGCCCGGCGAGCCGGTCAGGCCCACCGTGTAGGCCCGGCCGCTGTACGGCGCGAGCGCGGCCATCACCTGGCGCAGCTCCGGCGCGGCGTTCTCCACCAGCGTGATCAGCCGGGCCACCGCCCGCGGACGGCCCTGCCGGGCCTGCTCGACCAGCGTCGCCACATCGGCCATCGGGGTTTGCTCCTCGCAGCAGAAAGACGGACACCCCGCGGGGCCGCGACCGGCGGCCCCACGGGGTTCTTGCGGTTCGGTCAGCCCTGCGCGGGGACCTTGATGATCAGGGCGTCGCCCTGGCCGCCGCCGCCGCACAGCGCGGCCGCGCCGGTACCGCCGCCGCGGCGCTGCAGCTCCAGCGCCAGGTGCAGCACCACGCGGGCGCCGGACATCCCGATCGGGTGACCGAGCGCGATGGCGCCGCCGTTGACGTTGACGATCTCGTCGCTGACGCCGAGGTCCTTCATCGACTGGTGGGCGACCGCGGCGAAGGCCTCGTTGATCTCGATCAGGTCGAGGTCGGCGACCTCCAGGCCGGCCTTGGCGAGGGCGTGCTTGATCGCGTTGGACGGCTGCGACTGGAGCGAGTTGTCCGGGCCCGCGACGTTGCCGTGGGCGCCGATCTCGGCGATCCAGGTCAGGCCCAGCTCCTCGGCCTTGGCCTTGCTCATCACGACCACCGCGGCGGCGCCGTCGGAGATCTGCGAGGAGGTGCCGGCCGTGATGGTGCCGTCCTTGGTGAAGGCCGGGCGCAGCTTGGCCAGGCCCTCGACGGTGGTGTCGGCGCGGATGCCCTCGTCCTGGCTGAACAGCACCGGCTCGCCCTTGCGCTGCGGGATCGCCACGGGCACGATCTCGGCCTCGAACACGCCGTCGGCCTGGGCCTTGGCGGCGCGCTGGTGGGAGGCGGCGGCGATGGCGTCCTGCACCTCGCGGCCGATGCCCAGGCGGGTGTTGTGCTTCTCGGTGGACTCGCCCATCGGGATGTTCTCGTAGGCGTCGGTGAGGCCGTCGTGGGCCATCGAGTCGAGCATCTCGATCGCGCCGTACTTGAAGCCCTCGCGGGACTTCGGCAGCAGGTGCGGGGCGTTGGTCATCGACTCCTGGCCGCCGGCCACCACGATGTCGAACTCGCCGGCGCGGATCAGCTGGTCGGCCAGTGCGATGGCGTCCAGGCCGGACAGGCAGACCTTGTTGATGGTGAGCGCCGGCACGTTCAGCGGGATGCCGGCCTTGACCGCGGCCTGCCGGGCCGGGATCTGGCCGGCGCCGGCCTGCAGCACCTGGCCCATGATCACGTACTGGACCTGCTCGCCGGTGACGCCGGCCCGCTCCAGCGCGGCCTTGATGGCGAAGCCGCCGAGCTCGGCGCCGGAGAAGCCCTTGAGCGAGCCGAGCAGCCGCCCCATCGGTGTACGGGCGCCTGCGACGATCACAGAAGTAGTCATGGGACGAGCCCCTTCGCGCGTCAGACCAGAGGGTGGGGATGCGGTCAATGTACTGATCGGTCACCTCTGCGTCACCGCCGCGAGGATGTGATCAGCGCTACTGGCACCCTCCAGTGAACACCGTGTCAGTTCCCGGCCTAGGCGGTGTGAGCAGACTCGCAAGGCCCGCACTGGCGCCGCACGAGGCGGATGCGCTGCACTGGGTGCCACTTCCCATCCGCTCCCGCCCTCGGAGGCCGTCGTGCTGACCCGCATCGACCACATCGGCATCGCCTGCTTCGACCTGGACAAGACGGTCGAGTTCTACCGCGCCACCTACGGCTTCGAGGTGTTCCACTCCGAGGTGAACGAGGAGCAGGGCGTCCGCGAGGCCATGCTGAAGATCAACGACACCGGCGACGGCGGCGCGTCCTACCTGCAGCTGCTGGAGCCGACCCGGGACGACTCCGCGGTCGCCAAGTGGCTGGCGAAGAACGGCGAGGGCGTGCACCACATCGCCTTCGGCACGGCGGACGTCGACGGGGACGCCGCGGCCATCCGCGCCAAGGGCGTGCGGGTGCTGTACGACGAGCCGCGGTTCGGCTCGATGGGTTCGCGGATCACGTTCCTGCACCCCAAGGACTGCGGCGGTGTACTGACCGAGCTGGTCACCAGCGCCGAGCAGCCCGAACACTGAACCCGGCGGTAACTTCCGAAAAGGTCCTCGCTCCCATTCCCCCGGGGGACTCGCCCACTACACTGCTCAGGTGCGCTGGTGCCTTCCGGCCCGCGCACCGCAGGGGAGTCCACGACGCGGGCACGGCCGACCGGTCGCCGTTCGGATCTGTCACCATTCTCCAGAGGCAAGAGTTCGCTCAGGAGTCCACCCGGACGGCGGAGCGGTATGCAAGGACCAACCGGTCCGCCCCGGCATCCCCGGGACGGAGCGGCCGGGTCGAGGACGCGACCAGGAGATGGATGGGACCGCGGAGTGCGGGGCTACGACCGCTACGAGGTTGAGGATCACCTCTCCAAGTTCGAGGCCGAGCTGGAGAAGGCCCGCAAGGAGCGGGACAAGACCATCGAGCACGCCGACGACCTCGCCTACCAGGTGGAGGTGCTGCGGGCCAAGCTGCACGAGGCCCGCCGGCAGCTCGCCCAGCCGCGTGCCTTCGACTCCGGCAGCGGTCAGGCCGAGCAGCTCCTGCGCAACGCCGAGATGCAGGCCGAGGCGCTGCGCGCGGACGCCGAGCGGCAGCTGCGCGAGTCCCAGGCGGCCACCCAGCGGATGCTGGCCGAGGCCGCCGAACGCACCGCCCAGCTCGAGGCCGAGTTCAACGCCCGGCGCCGCCAGCTGGAGGACGAGCTCTCCGAGTTCCGCGCCGCCGCCGAACGGCACGTCAACGAGAACGTCAGCTGGGCCGAGCAGACCCGGGCCGGCACCGAGCACGAGGCCCAGCGGCTGCTCCAGGAGGCCCGGGTCGAGGCCGAGCGGATGATAGCCGCGGCCCGCGCCGAGGCCGTCGCGCTGGCCGACCAGGCCCGCGCGCAGACCGCCGCCGACGTGGACGCCGCCCGCGGCGAGGCCCAGGCCGCCGCCGAGGCCGCCCTGATCCGCGCCCAGAACGACGCCGAACGGCTGCTGCGCGCCGCCTCCGAGCACGCCCAGCAGACCGGCGCCCAGGCCGAGGAGCAGCGCGCCGCCGCCGTCAGCGCCGCCCAGCTGCAGCTCGCCGAGGCGCACTCCGCCGCCGAGCAGAAGCTCGCCGCCGCCGAAGCCGAGATCACCGCCCTCAAGCGGCAGGCCCTCGCCGACCAGGAGCGCGCCGAGGCCGCCCTGGCCGGTGCCCAGGCCGAGATAGGGCGGCTGCGCGCCGAGGCCCTCGCGGAGGCCGAACGGGCCCGCGGCGAGGCCGCCCGGATGCGCGAGGACGCCGAGGCCGCCGCCCTCCGGCTGCAGTCCGAGGCCACCGCCGAGGCCGAGCGCACCGTCGCCGACGGCGCCGCCGCCAGCGAGCAGCGCTCGATGACCGCCAAGGCCGAGATCGCCAAGATGGTGGCCGCGGCCACCCGCGAGACCGAACTGATGCGCTCGGCCGCCGCCACCGTGCAGGCCGAGGCGGACGCCGCCCGGGCCGCCGCCGCCGAGGAGAGCGAGCGCCTGCGCGGCGCCGCCGAGTCGGTCGCCGCCCAGCTGCGGGCCGATGCCGAGGCGGAGATCGCCGAGCAGCGCGCCGCCGCCGAGCGGGAGGCCGCCGAACTGCGCGAGCGGGCCGCCGCCGACGCGGAGCGGCTGCGCACCGAGGCCGAGGAGTCCGGCCGGGCCGAGGGCGCCAAGGACGCGGCGCTGCGCCTGGCCCGGGCCGCCAAGCAGGCCGAGGAGGTGCTGACCCGGGCCGGGAACGACGCCGAGGCCACCCGCGGCGAGGCCGCCGCCGAGGCCGACCGGCTGGTCGAGCACGCCAGGACCGAGGCGCAGACCCTGCTGGAGCAGGCCCGGGAGGCCGTCGAGCAGGCGCAGAACGCCGCCATGGAGGACGCCGCCTCGATCCGCGAGCACCTGGAGCGGATGCAGGCGGAGGCCGCGCAGGCCCGCGAGCAGGCCGAGGAGCAGCGCTCCGCCGCCGAGGCGGAGGCCGAGCGGGTGCGCGCCGAGGCCCGCCGGCAGGCCGCGGTCCAGATCGAGGAGTCCGCCAAGCAGGCGGAGGAGCTGCTCACCACCGCCAAGGCCGACGCCGACGCGCTGCGCTCGGGCGCCGCCGAGGAGGTCGAGCGGCTGCGCGCCGAGGCCGGCGAGCAGGCCGCCGCCGTCCAGGGCCGGGCCGAGCAGACCCTGACCCGGGCCCGCGCCGAGGCCGAGAAGCTGACCGCCGCCGCCGAGCAGGCGCACCGGGACGCGCTGGCCGCCGCGAAGGCCGCCGCCGCGGAGAACCGGGCCGCCGCCGAACGCGAGACCGCCGAGCTGCGCCGGGAGGCGTCCGCCGCCGCGCAGGGCGTCCGGGACGAGGCCGCCGCCGCCGCGCAGGCGGTCGGCGAGGAGGCCGCCGCGGCGGGCGAGGCACTGCGTGCCGAGGCCCGCGCGTGGGCGGACGCGCACCGCGCGGAGGCCGAGGAAGCCGCCCGTACGGTCGCCGCCGAGGCCGAGCAGGCGGGTGCGGCGGTGCGCGAGCAGGCCGAGGCGGCCGCCGAGGCGCTGCGCGAGGAGGCCGCCGCCGCCCGCGAGACCGCCCGCGCCGACCTGGAGCGCGAGCAGGCGGAGACCGCCGAGAAGCTGGCCGAGGCCACCGCGATCCGGGAGTCCGCGGACGGCGACGCCGCCGCGGTCCGGGAGTCCGCCGAGCAGGACGCGGCCCGGCTGCGCGCCGACGCCGAGCAGCAGCTCGCCACGGCCGGCGAGGAGGCCGCCCGGCTGGGCGCCGAGGCCGCCGCCGACCGGGCCGAGGCGGCCCGACTGCGCGAGGACGCCGAGGCGTACGACGCCGAACTGCGGGCCACCGCCGAGCGGGAGACCGCCGAGCAGCGCGAGACGGCCGCCCGCGAGACCGCCGAACTGCGCGCCACCGCCGAGCGTGAGACCGCCGAACTGCGGTCCGCCGCAGCCGAGTTCGCCGATCAGCAGCGCGCCGAGGCGGAGGCCCGGGCGTCCGGGCTGGTGGCCGCCGCCGAGCAGGAGGCAGCGGAGGTGCGCCAGTCGGTGGCGGGCCTGCACGAGACCGCCTCCGCGCAGATCGCCGAACTGCGCGCCACCGCCGAGCGGGAGACCGCCGAGCTGCGCGCCGCCGCCGAGCGCGAGAGCACCGAACTGCGGTCCGCCGCAGCCGAGTTCGCCGAGCAGCAGCGCGCCGAGGCGGAGGCCGCGGCGCACCGCGCGGTGGCCGAGGCGGACGAGCGGGCGGCGGCCCTGCGCCAGGAGGCGGAGGAGTACGCGCTGGCCACCCGCACGCTGGCCGAGGAGTTCGACGCGGACGTCCGACGCCGCGCGGAGTCCTTCGACCGGGAGCTGCGCGAGGCCGCGGAGAGCTACGACAAGGCGACCCGCGAGCAGGCCAAGTCGGTGCTGGAGAAGGCGTTCGCGGATGCCGAGCAGCTGGCCGAGGAGGCGCAGGCCGAGGCGCTGGCGTCGACCACGGCGGCCGAGGAGCAGGTCGACGCGATGGTGTCGGCGGCCCGCAAGGAGGCCGAGCGGCTGGTCGCGGCGGCCGAGGCGCAGGGCAAGGCCGAGGTGGAGCGGGCCCGTTCCGACGCGGACGCGCTGCTGGTTGAGGCCCGCCGGGACTCCACGGCGATCCGCGACCGGGCCGAGGAGCTGCGCGAGCGCACCGATGCCGAGATCGAGGCGCTGCACGAGCGGGCCCGCAAGGAGAACGCGCAGGCGATGAAGTCCGCCGGCGAGCGGGTGGACGCGCTGGTGACGGCGGCTCAGGAGCAGCTGACCGAGGCCGAGGAGCAGGCGCAGGCGCAGGTCGCGGAGGCCGAGGAGCGCGCGGCGGAGCTGGTGAAGGCGGCCGAGCAGCGGGCGGCCGAGCTGACCTCGGAGGCTTCCGCGGAGGCCGGCCGGGTGCGGATCGCCGCGGTGCGCAAGGCGGAGGGGCTGCTGAAGGAGGCCGAGCACAAGCTGTCGGACTCCACGACCCGCGCCGAGGCGCTGATCATCAAGGCGGAGGCGAAGCTCAAGGCCGCCGAGATGGAGTCGGAGGAGAAGCTGGAGGCCGCCGCCGACGAGGCGTCAGGTCGGCTCAAGCGCGCCGACGAGGAGGCGGAGAAGCGGATCCGCCGCGCCGGTTCGGACGCCGAGGAGCAGCTGCGGCTGGCCACCGAGGAGGCCGAGCGGCTGCGCGCCGAGGCGAAGGCCGAGGCCAAGCGCGTGACCGACGAGGGCCAGCGGGAGTTGGACGAACTGGTCCGCCGCCGCAAGGACATCAACACCGAGATCTCTCGGGTCCAGGACGTGCTGTCGGCACTGGAGGCGTTCGAGGCGCCCGCGCCGTCGGCCCACACCAACGGGGGAAACAAGAAGGACGGAGCGCCCAAGGCTGGTGCCGGCGTGGGCGCGCCGCGATCGGGAGGCAATCGCTCCGGGGGCGCGCCACCCGATTGAGCGGACATTGTCCGCGAACCAACGGCGTTTCGTCGTTGACACTCCGGTACCGTGTCAGGATTCCCTCAACCATCTCAGCGGTTTGACGACAGGAAGCCCAGAAATCCCATGAGCGACAGTCACTCCCCGCACGGCTTCGACCTGGTACGCCGTGGGTACGAGCGCGCCCAGGTCGACGAGCGGATCGCCAAGCTGGTGGCCGACCGAGACAGCGCGCTCTCCCGGATCAGCGCCCTGGAGAAGCGCATCGAGGAGCTCCACCTCGAGACCCAGACCGCGCAGGCCGCGGTGACCGACGCGGAGCCCTCCTACGCCGGTCTCGGCGCGCGCGTCGAGAAGATCCTCCGGCTCGCCGAGGAGGAGGCGAAGGACCTGCGCGACGAGGCGCACCGCGCCGCCGAGCAGCACCGCGAGCTCGCCGAGGCCGCCGCGCAGCAGGTCCGCACCGAGGCCGAGAACTACGCCAAGGACCGCAAGGCCAAGGCGGAGGACGAGGGCCTGCGGATCGTCGACAAGGCGAAGTCGGACGCGGCGCAGCTGCGCGCCGAGGCCAACAAGGACGCGCAGAACAAGCGCGAGGAGGCGGACGCCCTCTTCGAGGAGACCCGCACCAAGGCCGCGCAGGCCGCGCTGGAGTTCGAGACCAACCTGGCCAAGCGTCGCGAGCAGTCCGAGCGCGACCTGGCGGCCCGTCAGGCCAAGGCGGAGAAGCGCCTCGCCGAGATCGAGCACCGCGCCGAGCAGCTCCGCCTGGAGGCGGAGAAGCTGCGCACCGACGCGGAGCGCCGCTCGCGGCAGACCATCGAGACCGCCCAGCGCCAGGCCGAGGACATCGTCGCCGACGCCAACGCCAAGGCCGACCGGGTCCGCAGCGAGTCGGAGCGCGAGCTGGCGGCGCTCACCAACCGCCGCGACTCGATCAACGCGCAGCTGACCAACGTCCGCGAGATGCTGGCCACCCTGACCGGTGCGGCCGTCGCCGCGGCCTCGCTGCCGACCGACGACGCGCTGGGCGTGCCGGCCCAGCAGTCCCGCTAAGCGGTCACCACGCCCGAAGGGGCCCGGAGCGCCTGCCGCTCGGGGCCCCTTCGGCGTTGCCGGGGGCGTTACTTGACGCGCTTGAGGAAGGCCCGTACGGCGGCGTTGAAGGTCTCCGGGGCCTCCAGCGAGGAGAGGTGGCCGACCGACGGAATGACCGTCAGTTCGGCGTCGCCGAGCGCCTGCGCCATCATCCGGGCCTCGCTGAGCGGGGTGAGGGTGTCGAGTTCGCCGACGATCACCGCGGCGGGCACCTCCAAGGCGGCCAGCACCTCCAGCGAGTCCGGCCGGGCGGCCATCGCGCGCTGCGCCCAGGCGACCGCGTGCGGGTCCGCTTCGGCGATCATCTGCCTTACGGTGTCGGTGAGTTCTGGGTCGGTGCCGGGGGCGAGCAGGTTCTCCGCCATCCGCTCCTCGGCGAGCAGCTCGACGTTTCCGCGCTCCACCACGGCGGCGGCGATCCGCTCCCGGTTGGCGCGGGCGGCGTCGGTGTCGGCGGTGGCCTTGGTGTCGGCGAGGACCAGTCCGGCGAGCCGCTCGGGGTGGCGGCGGGCGAAGGCCATCGCGACGTAGCCGCCCATCGACAACCCGCCGACCACGGCTTGCGCGACCCCGAGGCCGTCCAGCAGCCCGGCCAGGTCGTCGGCGACGGTGTCCAGCGAGGGCGGCTGTGCGGCGTCCGCGAGCGGGGCGGCGCCGAAGCCGCGCTGATCCGGTGCGATGACCCGGGCGTCGTCACCGGCCGGACCGGGTACGCGTTCCAGTTGGGCGTCCCACATCCGCGCGGAGAACGGGAAGGCGTGCAGCAGGACGAGCGGGGTGCCGGTGCCGTGCTCGCGGACGGCCGGCGCGCTGGGGGAGGTCATGGCTCCACCGTAGGGCCCGACTGCCACGCCCCGGAGCCGGGTGATCCGATTTGTCCGGTTTTTGCCCTAACCTGGCGGCAGACCAAGGAGTGGCAAATGATCGAGTTGCAGCACCTGACGAAACGTTATGGCGACAAGCTGGCCGTCGATGATCTGAGCTTCCGGATCCCCGAAGGAGTGGTCACCGGATTCCTCGGTCCGAACGGCGCGGGCAAGTCCACCACCATGCGGATGATCCTCGGCCTGGACCGCCCGACCGGCGGCCGGGTGACCATCGACGGCAGGCACTACGGCCAACTCCAGGAGCCACTGCGGAAGATCGGTGCCCTGCTGGAGGCGAAGGCCGTCCACCCCGGGCGCACCGCCCGCGACCACCTGCTGTGGCTCGCCGAGTCCAACCGGCTCCCGCGCACCCGGGTGGACGAGGTGCTGGCGATGGTCGGCCTGACGGCGGTCGCGCGGAAGCGGGCCCGCGGCTTCTCGCTCGGCATGGGCCAGCGCCTGGGCATCGCCTCCGCGCTGCTCGGCGACCCGGAGACGCTGATGTTCGACGAGCCGGTCAACGGGCTCGACCCCGAGGGCATCCTGTGGATCCGCAACCTGATGAAGGCGCTGGCCGCGGAGGGCCGCACCGTCTTCGTCTCCTCCCACCTGATGAGCGAGATGGCGCTCACCGCCGACCACCTGGTGGTGATCGGCCGCGGCCGCCTGCTCGCCGACCTGCCGATGTCCGAGTTCATCAAGCAGAACTCGCGCTCCGCGGTCCGGCTGCGCACCCCGCACCAGGAGCAGCTGCTGGACGCCCTGCGCGGTGCCGGCCTGACCGCCGAGTCCGGCCCGGACGGCGCCTGGGAGGTGGTCGACGGCGACCCCGCCTTCCTCGGCGACCTGGCCGCCGCCCACGGCATCACCCTGCACGAGCTGAGCCCCCAACAGGCGTCCCTGGAGGAGGCGTTCATGCAGATGACCGCCGAGTCGGTGGAGTACCACGCGGGCGGCCCCGCCACCGCGCCGCAGCCCGCGTGGGGCGCCGGCTGGGACGACCGCCAGTCGCGGAAGGAGAGCTGAGATGGCCGCGTTCCCCGCAGTCCTGCAGTCCGAGTGGACCAAGGTCCGCAGCGTCCGCTCCACGGTCTGGACGCTCGCCGCGACCTTCCTGGTGACCCTGGTGGTGGGTGCGCTGCTCTCGCTGGTCACCAAGCAGAACTTCGCCGAGTTCACCAAGGACCAGAGCACCCCGTTCGACGCCACCAGCACCGCGTTCTCCGGCATCCTGCTCGGCGAACTCGCCATCATCGTCTTCGGCGTGCTCGCCGTCGGCAACGAGTACAGCAGCGGCATGATCCGGGTCTCGCTGGCGGCGGTCCCCCAGCGCGGCACGCTGCTGGCCGGCAAGACCGCCGTCCTGGGCGCGCTCGCGCTCGCCGTCTCGCTGGTGACCGCCTTCGTCACGTTCTTCGTCGGCCAGGCGATGCTCGGCCCGCACTCCACCACCCTGGGCTCCCCGGGCGTGCTGCGGGCGGTCTTCGGCGCGGCCTGCTACCTCACCCTGCTCTGCCTCTTCGCGGCCGGCGTCACCGCCATGCTGCACAACCAGACCCTGGCGCTGGGCATCCTGGTCCCGTTCTTCTTCCTGCTCTCCCCGATCCTGTCCGCCGTCCCCAAGGTCAAGACCGTCGCGCACTACTTCCCCGACTACGCGGGCTCCCGGATCCTGCAGGTCTACCAGCCCGACAGCCAGCCCTACGGGCCGTGGACCGGCCTGCTGATCTGCGCCCTGTGGACGGCGGCCGCGCTGCTCGGCGGCTACCTCGTCCTGAAGACCAGGGACGCCTGACCCGCCGTCAGTACGCCTGACCCACCGTCAGTACTTGGGAGCGCCGCGGCCGCGCAGCACGTTCGAGCCGCGGCGCTCCCGCGCTCCCCAGCACGCCCGGTGCCAGTGCCGCCGGTCGTCCACCCCGCCGCCGTGGTCCGGCCAGGCCACCACGTGCCCCGTCCCGGGCGGGATCTCCTGGTCGCAGCCGGGGCACCGGTAGTGCCGCCCGGCCGTGCCGGCCACGGTCTGCACCACCCAGTCCTCGCCCTGGTACGACTCGACCCGCCGCAGCGAACCCCCGGTCGGCGCGGAGCTGTCTCGGTCCTCGGACTTCTGAATCCGGTTGTGGCGGGGTGACACGTGACTACCTCTCGGTCCGGCGCGTTGTACCCCAAGGGTAAGCGCCGCACTACTCCCGCAGGGAGCTTTAGCACGGATCACCCGGCGGTTCCAGTGGTTCGGGAGTAATCCACCCTTTCCTCTGGGAAAATCGAGGTTTCGCGTGCCATTGGCACATGACATGGGTTACTCACGTGGTGACACGGCGGGGCCCGCAGACCCTGCGCGCACCGAGGAGGCACCCGATGACCAAGACCACCGCCCGGCCGACCGTCCCGACTCCGGGGCCGCGGTCGGCCGCCGGAACGGCGCCCGCGGTACGGGCGGAGAGCGGGCCGGGCGCCGGCACGGACGCGATCCGGGTCGGCGCCTTCCTGCTGTCCGCGCAGTTCCCCGGGCAGAGCCACGGCGAGGCGCTGGACCGGACCGTCTCCGCGACGCTGGCCGCCGAGCGGGCCGGCCTGGACGCGGTGTGGCTGGCCGAGCACCACTTCGTGCCGTACGGGGTGTGCCCGGACGCGGCGACGCTGGCGGCGATGCTGCTGGGCCGGACCCGGCGGATCGGGGTGGGCACCGCGGTGAGCGTGCTGACGACCCGTCACCCGGTGGCGCTGGGCGAGCAGGCGGCGCTGCTGCACCTGACCTCGGGCGGGCGGTTCACGCTGGGGGTGGGCCGCGGCGGGCCGTGGATCGACCTGGCGGTGTTCGGCGGCGGGATGGAGGCGTTCGAGCGCGGCTTCCCGGAGCGCCTGGACCTGCTGCTGCGCTGGCTGCGCGGCTCGCGGGTGGGAGCGAGCGGCCCGCAGTTCGACTTCCCTGAGGTGGCGGTGGTGCCGCGGGCGAGCGAGCCGCCACGGGTGCGCGACCTGTCGGGCTGGCTGGGCCTGGACGCGCCGGCGGTGATCCCGAGGCAGCGTCAGGAGACCCCGCCGGCCGGGCCGGCGGGACCGCCGGTGGTGGTGGCCTGCACCTCGCCGACGGGCGTGCGGACGGCCGCCGAGCGGGGCCTGCCGATGCTGCTGGGCATGCACTCCGGCGACGAGGACAAGCGCGGGATGCTGGCCGCCTACCGGGCCGCCTGGCGGGCCTGCGGGCGCGGCGAGGAGCAGCTGGCGCGGGTCGAGCGGGAGCACGTGGCGGCGGGCGTCGCGCAGGTCGACGACCGGGCGGGCGCGGCCCGGGCCAGCCTGCTGCGGGCGCTGCCGGACTTCTTCGCGTACGGGCTGGGCGCGCACCGCACCGTGGACGGCAAGGAGCGCTCGATGCGCGACCCGTACGCGTACACGGAGCTGCTGTGCGACCTGCACGCGGTGGGCACGCCGCAGCAGTGTGCGGACCGGCTGCTGGCGACCGCGGAGAGCACCGGGATCCGGCGGTTCGCGCTGCTCGCCGAGGGGTCCGGGGACACTGCGGCGACGCTGCACAACGTGGCCCGGATCGGTGCCGAGGTGCTGCCCCAGCTGTCCTGACGGGCCGTCGCGGGCCCGCCCCGGCCGTTCGGTGGCCGGGGCGGGCCCGCGGGCAGCGGTCCGGGGTGCTGACGGCGGGTCAGCAGTCGCGCAGCTCCGGCGACTGGTTGAGCAGCTGGGCTCGGACGGAGGTGAAGCGGGCGTGCCGCTCGGCGGAGTCCGGGCCGGGGGCGAACACCGCCACCCGGTGGCAGTTCTGGAAGGCCAGCCGGACGCCGAAGTGGCTCTGCAGGGCGCCGCGGATCGCGTCGCTGGCCATCGCGCGGAGCAGCTGTCCACGCTCCCGCTCGCTCGGCGGAGGAACCTCGTTGTCGGCGAAGTCGGTTCCGTCGACCTTGAGTTGGGCGACCAGCGAGCTGATCAGGTCCCAGGCGTAGGGCAGGGAGGTGCGGACGCAGTCGACGAACTCCCGCTCGTCGACCTCGCCTCGTTCGGCCTTCTCCAACAGGGCCGGTGAGACGTCGAGCGACATGGGTTCTCCTCTCGCGGTCCGCCCCGGCGGGGCCGCCGGGGCGGTGGTGCTGGTGCTGGAGTGCAGTGAACTTTCGCGCGGTGTTCAGGTGTTGGCGGTTGCTGCGGGCATGTGACGCGCGTGCGTCGAAGTCCTGGCCGGGGGTCAGACCAGCGTGGCAGGCCTCGTCCGACCCGGCTGGCGAATCGGTGGATTGCCACCCGAATCGCCGTGCGGAGGGCGAGATTGGCCGGAATCAGCCGTGTCCCAACCCTGTGCGCCAACCAGGCAAGCCTCACACCGAGTGAACGCACGGTCACCATGTTTCGCCCCGCGCGGCCGTCCAACACCCACCCCGGCCGCACTCGCATCAACTGGCTTCGCGGCCCGGCCCGACCCGACCGTGTGTCTCGGGATTGCGCCGCCCCCGGCCCCACTGCCCGCCGCACCCGGGCGCACGGTGCGTGCCCTGACCGTCGGCCGGCCCGCCCGCCCCGTCGACCGCCCGGATTCGAACGCGGACGGCGGCGCTCGCGGCGGGCCGTAGGCTTGTCCCCATGCGTCTTGTAATCGCCAAGTGCACCGTGGACTACGCGGGCCGCCTCGCTGCACATCTGCCCTCCGCCGTGCGCCTGGTGATCGTGAAGGCCGACGGCAGCGTCAGCATCCACGCCGACGACCGGGCCTACAAGCCGCTGAACTGGATGTCCCCGCCGTGCTCCCTGAAGGAGGACGAAGGGGTCTGGACGGTCGTCAACAAGGCCGGCGAGAAGCTGATCATCACGCTGGAGGACGTCCTGCACGACTCCAGCCACGAGCTGGGCGTCGACCCCGGCCTGGTCAAGGACGGCGTCGAGGCGCACCTGCAGGAGTTGCTCGCCGACCGCATGGAGGTGCTCGGCTCCGGCTGGCAGCTGATCCGCCGCGAGTACCCGACCGCGATCGGCCCGGTCGACATCCTGTGCCGGGACTCCGACGGCGCCACCGTCGCGGTGGAGATCAAGCGCCGCGGCGAGATCGACGGCGTCGAGCAGCTCACCCGCTACCTCGAACTCCTCAACCGCGACCCGCTGCTGGCGCCCGTGAAGGGCGTGTTCGCCGCGCAGGAGATCAAGCCGCAGGCCCGGGTGCTGGCCACCGACCGCGGCATCGGCTGCGTCGTGCTGGACTACGACGAGCTGCGCGGCATCGACGACGACAAGCTGAAGCTCTTCTGACCACCGGGAAAAGCCGTTGGGGCTTCGTCGGGCCGGGCTGGAACAATCCCCGCATGCCCGTTCGAAGCCCCGAGCCGGTCGGCCTCTACGAGACCCACCTGACGCTCGCTCCGGCCGAGGCCGACGCGCTCGCCGACTGGGCCCGCGCGCACGGCCTGGAGTTCACCCACATCCTGCTGGCCCGCGGCCTGCACCCCTCGCAGCCGATGCTCACCTGGCAGTCCGAGGGCAGCCTGCCCGAGCAGCACCGGCGCGCCGCCACCGAGACCGCCCGGCTGCGCGCGGCGGGCTTCACGCCGGTCCGGCTCAAGATCGAGGCCGCGCCCTGGACGCCCGGCGTCCCGCGCACCGACGCCGAGGCCGAACTCCTCGCCCCCGAGCGGTACTTCGAACACCATGTGAAAGTCCGGCTGGCCCCCGGCGTCCCCCGCGACGCGCTGGCCCGGGCCGCCGACGGCCACCACGCCCACGTGTCCTGGAACGCCCGCCGCACCGAACCGGGCGGCCACCGCCAGTACTTCGTCACCCAGCGCTGCCACCGGCTCGGCCTGACCACCGCGGGCGAGCACCTGAACCGCCTCACCACCGCCCTCACCACCGCCGGTTTCCCGCCACTGAAGACCGAGCGCGAGTACGTCGTCCACGACACCGCCCTCACCCTCGACGCCGGCTGGCTCGACGACGCCCCGACCACCTGACCGAGGAGCCTCCGACATGACCGACCCGTACGTCCTGCGCGCCATCGAGCGGTCCCGACGGTCCGGCGAGGGGCTGCCCCTGACGTTCCGTCCGATCGACGACCCGCGCGCCGAGCAGGCCTTCGTCTTCGACCCCGCCCTCAAGCAGCACCCCAACGCCTACCGCCCCACCGACCCGCGCTTCGCCGACCCGGAGCTGGCCACCGCCTGGCAGGCCGCCCGCCGCACCGCGATGGACGCCGTCCTCACCGCCGTCGCCGACTCCGGCTGGGTCGACCACCTGGTGCTGCGCGGCTCCGTCGTCCTGCGCGCCTGGTTCGGTGCCGCCGCCCGCGAACCGGGCGACCTGGACTTCGTCGTCACCCCCGAGGACTGGCGGATCGACGAGGCCCGCACCGCCGACCTGCTGCACGGCCTCACCCACGGCGTCCCCACCACCGGCCCGGTGCGCTTCCGCCCCGAGGAGGCCGTCACCGAGGCCATCTGGACCTACGAGCGCGTCCCCGGCCGCCGCCTGCTGCTCCCCTGGGAGGCCGACGGCCTGCCCGGCGGCACCGTCCAGCTCGACTTCGTCTTCAACGAGCACCTCCCCGTCCCGCCCGAGCGCTTCGAGGTCGCCCCCGGCGCCGTGCTCAACGTCGCCACCCGCGAACTCTCCCTCGCCTGGAAGCTCATGTGGCTGGTCACCGACCGGCACCCGCAGGGCAAGGACCTGTACGACGCGGTGCTGCTCGCCGAGTCCGCCCCGCTGCGCTACGAGCTGCTCCGCGACGTCTTCGGCGACGGCGAGCCCTACTACGCCGAACACCCGGTCCAGGCGGACAGCTTCGCCTTCCCCGACCACGAGTGGCAGCACTTCCCCGCGGAGTACCCGCACCTGGCGCGGACCCAGGACGACTACCTCCGCCGCCTGCGCGACGCGCTCGCCCCGACCTTCGCCGAGATCCCGGACGCCGACCGCACCCGCTGGTGGATCGAGGGCTGGCTCGCCCCGCTGCGCGCGGCCCACGCCGCCGGCGGCTTCGAGGCTGCCCAGAGCTGGCTGAAGGACCGTCAGGCCTCCCTCGCCCTGGCCCACCGACTGCTGGGCCGCGCGCTCGGCCCGGACGCCCCCGCGGACCTCGCCGAGGCGATGCTGCGCAGCCCGGCCTGGGCCTGGGAGGCCGAGGCGGTGGCCTCCGGCCGCTACTCGCTGGAGCGTCTGCTGAGCTGGTGACCCGTCAGGTGGTCGGCGTCGTGCTCGCCGTCGCCGACCCGGTCGCGGTGGCCGACGCGCTGCCGCTCGGGCTCTCGCTGGGGGACGACGTCGGCGGCGTCGGCGCCGTGCTCGTCGGCGCCGGCTGCGTGGGCGTGGCACCGGGCTTGGTGGTGGTCGGCGCCGCCGGGGGCGTCGTCTTCGGCGTCGCCGACGGCTTGCGGGTGCTGCCGGCGCTGCCGGACGGGGTGTCGGCCGGGGTCTCGCTCGCCGCCGTGCTGCTGTCCGCCGCGCTCGGCGAGGGGGAGGCCGAGGACGGGTGCGGGCTGTCGGGGATCTCGGCGGGGGTGAGGCCGTCCTCGATGGAACGACCGGGGTGGCTGCCGCCGGCGGGGTTGCCGGTGCGGTCGACGCTCAGCCCGATCGCGGTGCCGAGCACACCGAGCGCCATCACCGCCGCGGAGGCGGCGATCACGGTGCGCCGGGTGTCCCCGCGGGTGCGGGACTTGCGCAGCCGGTACGGCACCTGGGCGATCGCGCGGATGCTGCGGCGCTTGCGGGCGGGCTCCTCGCCCGGGCCGATGGCGAGCGGGGCGAGCTCCTCGGCACGGATCAGGTCGAGCATCCGGCGGGCCGCACCGGCCCGCGGCTCGCCGGCCGCGGCGCGCAGCGCGACCGCCGCCTCCAGCTCCGCGGCCGCCCGCTGCGAGCTGCCCGAGCAGAGCGCGTACACACCCAACTCGTGGTGGAACCACGCCTGTTCGAAGTCCGCGCCGAGGTTCCGGGCGGCTTCCAGGCCGAGCTGCAGGGTGCGCTCCCAGGCGCTCCAGCGCAGCGACAGGGCGAGCGCGGGCGCGGCGGCCCGGGCCAGGTGCAGCACCGCCTCCGGGCGGCCGGCGTCCCGGTCGGCGAGCAGCACCGCGACGATCACCTCGGCCTCGGCGGCGACCTGCGCGGTCGACACCGAGGCGTGGCCGACCCACCAGGACAGGTGCTCGGCCGCGCCGTGCGCGATGGTGCCGGGCGCGAACGCGCCCCGGCCTTCGCCTTGCTGCCCGCCCGGTCGCGGCTCGGTGAGCGCCTCGACCACGCCCTCGGTGAGCCGGTGGTGGCCGCCGACGGAGATCGCCAGGCCCGCCTCGACCAGCTCCTGCAGGGCGCTCTCGCCGAGGCCGACGTCCACCAGCGCGGGCAGGTGCGGCGCGGTCGGGCACTCCCCGCCGAGCGCCAGCGCGAGCCGCAGCACCCGGCGGGCGGGCTCGCTCAGCCCCTCCGCCAGCCGGACCGCCGGCGAGGCGCTCTCGCCGACCGACGGCAGCGGCACCTGGCGGCGCAGCTCGTTCTCCAACTCGGCAGGGTCGTCGGGGAGTTCGTAGCTCCGCACGGAGCCGAAGACGTCCCGCCGGTCCTCCTGCGCGGCGACCAGCGCGTCCACCGCGACGTCCCGCTGCCGCAGCAGCGCCGCCGCCCGGACGAAGCGCAGCGGAAGGCCCTCCGACTCGAACCACAGGTCGACCGCCCACGCCCGCTCGGCGTCGTCCAACGAGCGGCCCGCCAACCGGGCGGCCAGGGTCAGCGAGGCGGGGCGGGAGAGTCCGGCGACCAGGTGGTCCTGCAGCCGCGAACCGGGCGACATCGGCGTGCTGTCGGCGGCGGGCGCGATCAGGAAGGCGCACTCGGGCGCCATCGCCAGCAGCGCCTCCAGCTCCTCGCCGGTCGGCTCGACGTCGTCGATGACCACCACCGCGGCGACGCCGGCCAGCAGTTCGGTCAGCTGCTCGCGGTCGGGGCGGAAGTCGGGGGCGTGGTGGGTGGCGGCGAACAGGTCCTGCAGCAGGTCGGCGGCGCTGCGGCGGTAGCCGCTCAGCCGCACCACGCCGTCCGGGGCCACCTCACCGGCCGTCTCGGCGACCGCGGCGAGCAGCGCGGAGCGGCCCGAACCGGGCTGGCCGAGCAGGCGTATCGAGCGGCCCTCGGCGAGCCGGGCCAGCAGCGTCGCGATGTCCGCCTCGCGGTCCAGCAGCCGGGAGTCGGAGCCGCCGCCCAATGCCAGCGGCCCCACCGCGGAGCTCGGCCCCAGCTCGGGCCGGGCCTGCACCATGCCGCGGATCCGGCGCGGCGCGGGCAGCCAGTCGTCCGGGCAGTGCCGCGCCTCCGAGCCCTCCGGCCCGCCGACGGCGACCAACCGCTCCCCGCTGACCAGCTCACCGCTGCGCGGGCGTACTCCGTCTGCCGGCTGACCCACGACACGCTCCCCGCCTACGGACCGATACTGTGGCGCAGACTCTCCCATATGACCGCACCCGGTCAACATTCAGGGTCGTCGAACGGTCGTCCGCAGTTCGGAGGCGCTCAGCCCATCGCCGGCAGGGTCGTCCCGTACGGGTCCGGAACCGCGCCCTCGACCGCCAGGATGCGGTGCAGGCGGGTGGCGACCAGCAGGCGCTGGAGCTGGACGGGCACGTCGCGCAGGACCAGCCGGCGGCCGACCCGGCCGGCCCGGCGGTGGGTGCCCATGATGACGCCGAGTCCGGTGGCGTCCCAGAACTCGAGGCGGCCGAGGTCGAGGATCAGGTCGCCCTGGCCACCGTCGACCGCGGCGTGCAGCACCGACCGGGCGTCGGCCGCGCTGCGCACGTCGAGGCGCCCTTCGATGGCCAGACCGGTGTGGTCGCCGGTGATGCGCACGCTGTCCTCCTCTTCGGCCGTCTGCCGTCCACCCGTCGACCGGGTCCGCACTCGGGGTGGGGTCTCACCGCTGGGTCCGCCAGGGGTCCCGCTCGCCCCGGCCCCTTCACCATCTGACGGTGAACCAGTTCCGCAGGTTGCTGCCACCCGGCGGACTCTCCCTCAACTTCACCCGTCCGAGGGAATATACGCAGGAACACCTCACACCCACGCTCGATTACCGCCCAAATCACCCGTCTGCGGCGCGGACCGTGAGCAAACTCACCCGGTCGCCCGGATCCGCGCCGCGCCGCGGGTGGCGCGCCGGTCATCCGTACCGGTAGAAGCCCTGCCCGCTCTTGCGGCCGAGGTCTCCGGCGGTCACCATCCGGGCCATCAGCTCGGGGGCCGCGAACTTCTCGTCGCGGGTCTCCTCGTAGATGTTGTCCGCCGCGTGCAGCAGGATGTCGACGCCGGTCAGGTCGGCGGTCTGCAGCGGTCCCATCGGGTGGCCGAAGCCGAGCCGGCAGGCGGTGTCGATGTCCTCGGCGGTGGCGACGCCGGACTCGTAGAGCCGGGTCGCCTCGACCACCAGGGCGGTGATCAGCCGGGTGGTGACGAAGCCCGCCACGTCGCGGTTGACCACCACCACCTGCTTGCCGACGCCCTCGGCGAAGGCCCGGGCCCGGGCCAGCGTCTCGTCGGAGGTCTTGTAGCCGCGCACCAGCTCGACCAGCTGCATCAGCGGCACCGGGGAGAAGAAGTGCACGCCGACCACGGACTCGGGCCGCTCGGTGGCGGCCGCGATCCGGGTGATCGGGATGGCGGAGGTGTTGGAGCCGAGTACCGCACCGTCCTTGGCGATCCGGTCCAGCTCGCGGAAGACCGCCTCCTTGACGTCCAGCCGCTCGAACACCGCCTCGACCACCAGGTCGGCCTCGGCGACCGCGTCCAGGTCGGTGGTGACGGTGATCCGGGCCAGCGCGTCGGCGGCCTGCTGCTCCGTCAGCTTCCCCTTGGCGGTGAACTTCTCGTACGAGGCGCGGATGCCGTCCAGTCCGCGGGCCAGCGCCGCGTCGGTGACGTCGCGCAGCACCACCTGGTGGCCGGCCTGCGCGGCGACCTGCGCGATGCCGGCGCCCATCAGGCCGGCGCCGATCACGGCGATCCGCTGGTCCGCGACGCTGGAAACACTGCTCATGGCGTGGAATCTCCCGGAGGGGGCGGGTTCGAAGGCTGCCCGCGCCGGGGCGGCACACGACCGCCCGCGGGAGCCACTTCGCTCTGCGCCGGACTTTAGTGGGAGCGCGCCCCGCGTGGTGCGTTCCGGGAGTGTGATCTGTACCGGAAGGGGTGTGATCTGCGCCCCTCACTCACCGGCGATCACCCCTCACCGGGCACCTGCACCCCCAACTCCTGTGCCAGGATCGCCGCCTGGACCCGGCTGCGGAGCTCCAGCTTGGCCAGGATCCGGCTGACGTGGGTCTTGGTGGTGGCCTCCGCGGTGCCCAGCCGGGCGGCGATCTCCGCGTTCGACAGGCCCGCGCCGAGGCAGCCCAGCACCTCCCGCTCCTTCGGCGTCAACTCGGCCAGCACGTCCGCGGTCGGCGCGGGCAGCGGCGCCGGCCGGGCGAAGGAGGAGATCAGCCGACGGGTCACCGACGGCGCCAGCATGCCGTCGCCGCGGGCCACCGTGCGGATGCCCTCGACCAGGGTGGCCGCCTCCAGGTCCTTCAGCAGGAACCCGGCGGCGCCGGCCCGCAGCGCGCCCCACACGCACTCGTCCAGGTCGAAGGTGGTCAGCACCAGCACCTGCGCGGCCTGTGCGGCGGTGATCCGGCGGGTCGCCGCCACCCCGTCCAGCCGCGGCATCGACACGTCCATCAGCACCACGTCGGGCTGCAACTCCAGCGCGAGGCGCACCGCCTCCTCGCCGTCCGCGGCCTCCCCGACCACCTCCAGGCCCGGCTCGGCCCGCAGGATCATCACCAGCGCGGCCCGTACCGCCGCCTGGTCCTCCGCCACCAGTACCCGGATCACGTCCGCTCCCCGTTCGCCGTCCGCGGCAGCACCGCCCGCACCCGCCACCTGTCGCCGTCCGGCCCGGCGGTGAACGTCCCGCCGAGCAACTGGACCCGCTCGCCCATGCCGACCAGCCCGGCGCCCGCCCCGGGCACCGACCGCCCCTCCCCCGGGCGGTACGGACTGTCCACCGTGATCTCCAACTCCGCTTCCCCGTACCCGATCCGCAGCCGCACCACGCCCGGCGCAGAGTGCTTCACCGCGTTGGTCAGCGACTCCTGGACGATCCGGTACGCGGCCAGCTCCAGCGGCGCGGGCAGCTCCCCGCGCTCGCCCTCCTCCGCCGCCTCGAACCGCAGTCCGGCCTGCTGCCCGGCCGTGCCGGCCTGCTCCAGCAGCACGTCGACGGCGGCCAACCGCGGCGCGGCGTACGGCTCTTCGGGGATGCTCTCGCGCAGCAGGCCGATCATCCGGCGCATCTCCGCCAGGCCCTGCACGCTGTTCTCCCGGATCACCGCCAGCGCCTCCACCAGCGGACCGTCCTCGACCCGCTGCTGACGGCGTGCCACCGCCTGCGCGCCGGTGGCGTGGATCGCGATCGCCGACAGGTGGTTGGCGATCACGTCGTGCAGCTCGCGGGCCATCCGGGCGCGCTCCGCCGCCACCGCGCCGCGCCGGTCCAACTCGGCCAGCAGCGTGGTCTGTTCGGCCCGAAGCCGCTCCGCCTCGGCGCGGTCCCGGTGGTGGCGAAGCAGCTCCGCGGTCCACACCGGCAGCAGCAGCGTCAGCCCGCAGAACATCGCGACCACCAGCGCGCCCTGCACCGAGCCGTACACGAAGGTCAGGGTGGTGGCCGCCAGGCTCCCGGCGCCGCCGGTCAGCTGCAGTACCTTGCTCATCCGCGGCGGCCCGTACAGCACCGCCGCGTACAGCAGGTCGGTGTACATCAGCAGAGTGGCCAGCACCGAGCCGCAGTACACCGCGGCGAGGAAGACGATCCCGCCGAGCGCGACCGCCCACACCGGCCGCCGCCGGCGCTGCAGCTCCAGCACCGACATCGCCACCAGCGGCAGCACCGGCACCCAGGCCGGCAGGTCGGGGCGGCTGTCGTACGCCCCGACGGCGATCAGCAGCAAGCCGCCGAACAGCCCGAAGGCCGCGATCGCGAGATCCTCCTGACGGTCGGTGAGCCTCACACCGAACATCCCAGCACTCCTTCCTGCCGCGCCGGAACGACCGGTCGGACGACCCGTCGTCAGCCGAAGGTCGGACGACCTGCTCGGCTCCCCGGACGACGACACCGGAGGGAGCTCCCGCGGACCGGCGGGGTCAGCGGTTCTCGCCGGGCACCCAGAGCACGTCGCCGCGCTCCTTGTTGGCGGACCGGGCCAGGATGAACAGCAGGTCGGAGAGCCGGTTCAGGTACTTCGCGGTCAGCGGGTTCACGCTCTCCCCGTGCACCTCGATCGCCGCCCAGGTGGCCCGCTCGGCCCGCCGCACCACGGTGCACGCCAGGTGCAGGTAGGCCGCGCCGGGCGTCCCGCCGGGCAGGATGAAGCTGCGCAGCTTCTCCAGCGACTCCAGGTAGTGGTCGCAGTCCGACTCCAGCCGGTCGATGTACGACTGCTGGACCCGCAGCGGCGGGTACTTCGGGTCCGGGACGATCGGGGTCGCCAGGTCCGCGCCGACGTCGAACAGGTCGTTCTGCGCCCGGATCAGCACCGCCGCCACGTCCTCGGGGAGCGCGCCCGCGGCGATCGCCACGCCGAGCGCGGCGTTGGCCTCGTTGGTGTCCGCGTACGCGACCAGCCGGGGGTCGGTCTTGGTGGTCCGGCTCATGTCGCCGAGCGCGGTGGTGCCGTCGTCCCCGGTCCGGGTGTAGATGCGCGTCAGATTCACCATGCCCGCAGCCTAACGGGCCGCTCACACCGGCTGGGCGTAAGCCCGGTCACGCTGACGACGCGTCAAGCGACGTTGACCCTCCCCCAGCCTTCGGCCGGGGGCACCCCCATCCCGAGGGGTCTCGTCGCTACGCGACGTTGACCCTCTGCCCGGGGGGCGCCGCCTCCAGCCAGGCGAGGAAGCCGGTCAGCGCGTCGTCGCTCATCGCCAGCTCCAGCGGCGCGCCGTTGTGCAGGCAGCGCAGCACCACCGAACCGGAGAGCAGCGCGAGCTCCTCCTGGCCCTGCGGGTAGCGGCGGCCCAGCACCTCGATCTCGGTGCGCGGCAGCACCCGGCGCGGCCGGGGCGCGTACGAGAAGACCCGGAACCACTCGATGGAGTCGCCGCTGTAGCGGCCGATACCAAAAACCCACCCCTTGCCGTCGGTCACCGGGACCGGGGCGGAGGTGGGCTGTCCGTTCTCGTCGAGGTCGGGCTGCGTGGAGGCGTCCGCGGGCATTTTCAACCGGTAGCTGCAGTCGAACGTGCCGCCGACCCGCTGGATGAGGCGGCGGCGTACCGCGAAGCCGGCCAGCCCGGCAACGGCCAGGGCCACCACGGCGGCGCACACCACAAGGGCGAGGACCATGCTCACCGACCTCCTCGCTACCTACATCCCCGTGGCGGTCGACCCACGACCGCCCATTCCTACCAACTGATACGACAGTCCCGGGGTCACGCTCCAGGCGTCCCCGGGACCGTCGCTGAGACCTGGCTCAGACGTGCGCCTTCACGCCGCGCGCGGCGATCAGCCGGACCTCGGCGCGCCGCTCGGCGTGCGCGTCGGTCTCGGACTTGGCGTTCTCCAGCGCCCGCTCCGCGCGGGCGACGTCGATCTCGTCCGCCAGCTCGGCGATCTCGGCGAGGATCGACAGCTTGTTGTCCGCGAAGGAGATGAAGCCGCCGTGCACCGCCGCGACGATGGTGCCCTCGGCGGTGCGGATGGTGACCGGACCGGTCTCCAGCACGCTCAGCACCGGGGTGTGACCCGGCATGATGCCGGTGTCGCCGGAGGCCGTACGGGCGACGACGATGGTGGCCGCACCGGACCACACCTTGCGGTCGGCTGCGACCAGCTCGACGTGCAGCTCAGCCAACGTGGGCTCCTAGGCTCTTGCCGAGACACCGGACAACGTGCGGCATTACTCGACAGTTTCGGTAAGAATAACGGGCCCGTGCCCCCGGAATGAAACGAAGGGCACGGAGATGACCGGGATCACAGCCATCCTGCGCCGTGAGGGGTGGCCCCCTAGAGCCGGGAACCACCCCTCATCGGACGTTGCCGAGGACTACTTCTTCAGCAGCTCGGCGGCGTTGCGCTCGAGGTCCTCGATGCCACCGCACATGAAGAACGCCTGCTCCGGCACGTGGTCGTACTTGCCGTCCGCGATCGCGTTGAAGGCCTCGATGGTCTCCGACAGCGGCACGGTCGAACCCTCGACACCGGTGAACTGCTTCGCCACGTAGGTGTTCTGCGAGAGGAAGCGCTCGATGCGACGGGCGCGGTGCACCGTGATCTTGTCGTCCTCGGACAGCTCGTCGATACCGAGGATCGCGATGATGTCCTGCAGGTCCTTGTACTTCTGCAGGATCCCCTTGATACGGACGGCCGTGTCGTAGTGGAGCTGCGTGATGTACCGCGGGTCGAGGATGCGGGACGTGGAGTCCAGCGGGTCGACGGCCGGGTAGATGCCCTTCTCCGAGATCGGGCGCGACAGAACGGTGGTCGCGTCCAGGTGGGCGAAGGTGGTGGCCGGCGCCGGGTCGGTCAGGTCGTCCGCGGGGACGTAGATCGCCTGCATCGAGGTGATCGAGTGACCGCGGGTCGAGGTGATGCGCTCCTGCAGGAGGCCCATCTCGTCGGCCAGGTTCGGCTGGTAGCCCACCGCGGAGGGCATGCGGCCGAGCAGGGTCGACACCTCGGAACCGGCCTGGGTGAACCGGAAGATGTTGTCGATGAAGAGGAGCACGTCCTGCTTCTCGACGTCGCGGAAGTACTCCGCCATGGTCAGCGCGGAGAGCGCGACGCGCAGACGGGTGCCCGGCGGCTCGTCCATCTGGCCGAAGACCAGCGCGGTCTTGTCCAGAACGCCCGAGTCGACCATCTCGTGGATGAGGTCGTTGCCCTCACGGGTGCGCTCACCGACACCGGCGAAGACCGACACACCACCGAAGTTCTCGGCGACGCGGTAGATCATCTCCTGGATCAGAACGGTCTTGCCGACACCGGCACCACCGAACAGACCGATCTTGCCACCGGTGACGTACGGGGTGAGCAGGTCGATGACCTTGATGCCGGTCTCGAACATCTCGGTCTTCGACTCGAGGTCCTTGAACTCCGGCGCCTTGCGGTGGATCGGCCAGCGGACCTCGACCTGCGACTCGAACTCGGCCTTGTCGACGTTCAGCACCTCACCGAGGGCGTTGAAGACCTTGCCCTTGGTGATCTGGCCGACGGGGACGGAGATGGCCTCGCCGAGGTCGGTCACGGTCGCGCCGCGGACCAGGCCGTCGGTCGGCTGCATCGAGATGCCGCGGACCAGGCCGTCGCCGAGGTGCTGGGCAACCTCGAGGGTCAGGGTCTTCTTGCCCGTGCCGTCGGGGTTGTCCACCTCGACGTGCAGGGCGTTGAACATGTCCGGAATCGCGTCGACGGGGAACTCCACGTCGACGACCGGGCCGATGACCCGCGCGACGCGGCCCGTCGCCGTGGTCGGCTCAACAGTGGTGGTCATTCTCATTCGCTCCCGCGGCTAGCGTCTGCGAGCGCGTTGGCACCGCCGACGATCTCGCTGATTTCCTGGGTGATCTCGGCCTGACGGGCCGAGTTGGCAAGCCGCGTGAGCGACTTGATGAGCTCGCCGGCATTGTCCGTCGCGCTCTTCATCGCGCGGCGGCGGGCGGCGTGCTCGGAAGCGGCCGACTGCAGCAGCGCGTTGTAGATCCGGCTCTCCACGTACCGCGGCAGCAGCGCGTCCAGCACGCCCTCCGCCGACGGTTCGAAGTCGTAGAGCGGGAAGATCTCGTTCTTGGCCTTCGACTCGTCGCTGAGCTGGACCTCGTCCAGCTTCAGCGGCAGCAGTCGGGCGTCCACGGCGGTCTGCGTCAGCATCGACTCGAACTTCGTCGACACCAGGTGCAGCTCGTCCACGCCGCCGGTCTCGGCCGTGAAGGCCTCGATCAGCTCGGCCGCGACGGCCTTGGCGTCCCCGTAGGTCGGCTTGTCCGAGAAGCCCGTGTACGACCCCGCGACCGCCAGGTCACGGAAGTTGTAGTACGAGACGCCCTTGCGACCGACGATGAACGTCACCACGTCCTTGCCCTCTTCGCGGAGCTTCGCGCTGAGCGCGAGCGCCTGCTTGATGGCGTTGGTCGAGTAACCGCCGGCCAGACCGCGGTCCGCCGTGATCAGCAGCACTGCGGCCTTGGCGGCCTGCGGGTTCTCGGTGGTGAGCGGGTGCTTGGCGTTGGACCGGGTGGCCACCGCCGTCACCGCCCGGGTGAGCTCATCGGCGTACGGAGTGGAGGCGGCCACCGCGCGCTGCGCCTTGACGATGCGCGACGCGGAGATCATCTCCATCGCCTTGGTGATCTTCTTCGTCGCGGTGACAGAGCGGATCCGGCGCTTGTAGACCCGAAGCTGTGCTCCCATGGGTCGTTACGTCCTTTCCCTCGCTACCGGACTCAGGCCTGCTCGGAGAGCAGCTTGCCGTCAGCCGTGGTGAAGCCCTGCTTGAAGGCGGAGATCGCCGCGGTCAGCGCGTCGATGGTGCCGTCCTCGAGCTTCGAGGTCTCGACGATGCCGGCCAGGATGCCCTTGTGCTCCAGACGCAGGTGGTCCAGGAACTCGCGCTCGAAGCGGCGGATGTCGGCGACCGGGACGTCGTCCAGCTTGCCGGTGGTGCCGGCCCAGATGGAGACGACCTGCTCCTCGACCGGGAACGGCTGGTACTGGCCCTGCTTCAGCAGCTCGACCATGCGCGCACCGCGCTCCAGCTGGGCCTTGGAGGCCGGGTCCAGGTCGGAACCGAAGGCGGCGAACGCCTCCAGCTCACGGTACTGGGCCAGGTCCAGGCGCAGGCGGCCGGCGACCGACTTCATGGCCTTGATCTGGGCGGAGCCACCGACGCGGGAGACCGAGATACCGACGTTCACGGCCGGGCGGATGCCGGCGTTGAACAGGTCGGACTCCAGGAAGCACTGGCCGTCGGTGATGGAGATGACGTTGGTCGGGATGTACGCCGAGACGTCGTTGGCCTTGGTCTCGATGATCGGCAGACCGGTCATCGAGCCGGCGCCCAGCTCGTCGGAGAGCTTGGCGCAGCGCTCCAGCAGGCGGGAGTGCAGGTAGAAGACGTCACCCGGGTACGCCTCGCGGCCCGGCGGGCGGCGCAGCAGCAGGGAGACGGAGCGGTAGGCCTCGGCCTGCTTCGACAGGTCGTCGAAGACGATCAGCACGTGCTTGCCGTCGTACATCCACTCCTGGCCGATGGCCGAACCGGTGTACGGGGCGAGGTACTTGAAGCCGGCCGGGTCGGAGGCGGGAGCAGCCACGATGGTGGTGTACTCCAGCGCGCCGGCGTCCGCCAGGGCGCCGCGGACGGACGCGATGGTGGAGCCCTTCTGGCCCACGGCGACGTAGATGCAGCGGACCTGCTTCTTCGGGTCGCCCGAGCGCCAGTTGTCGCGCTGGTTGATGATCGTGTCGATCGCCACCGCGGTCTTGCCGGTCTGGCGGTCGCCGATGATCAGCTGGCGCTGGCCGCGGCCGATCGGGGTCATCGCGTCGATGGCCTTGATGCCGGTCTGCATCGGCTCGTGCACCGACTTGCGGACCATGACGCCGGGGGCCTGCAGCTCGAGCGCGCGGCGGCCGGTGGTGGCGATCTCGCCCAGGCCGTCGATCGGGTTGCCCAGCGGGTCCACGACACGGCCGAGGTAGCCGTCGCCGACCGGGACGGAGAGGACCTCGCCGGTGCGCTGCACCGTCTGGCCCTCCTCGATGCCCGAGAACTCACCGAGGACGACGACACCGATCTCGCGGGTGTCGAGGTTCAGCGCGAGGCCGAGGGTGCCGTCCTCGAACTTCAGCAGTTCGTTGGCCATGACCGAGGGCAGACCCTCGACCTTGGCGATACCGTCCATGGCCTCGGTGACCGTGCCGACCTCTTCACGCGAGGCCGCGTCCGGCTGGTACGACTGGACAAAGTCGGCCAGCGCGTCCCGGATCTCCTCCGGACGGATCGTAAGCTCCGCCATCAGGCTTCCCTGCTCTCCTAGTTTGCGATCCTCGGCCCGCCATTGAGGGCCGCAAGTGCTCGACTCTCGGCCGGGTCGAGTGAACCGGCCGTACGTTTTGCCGGCCCACCCGGTGTGGACCGACGCCCGACCGAGGGTCGGATAGTGCTCGTGCTCAGCCTTCGAGGCCCTGGCGCGCGCCTTCCAGGCGGGTCGCGACCGTGCCGTCGATGACCTCGTCGCCGATCTGCACCCGGATACCGCCGACGACCTCGGGGTCGACGTCGATGTTCAGGTGCACCTGCCGGCCGTAGACACCGGCCAGGGCGGCGGACAGCCGCTCCTTCTGGCGGTCCGACAGCGGCACCGCGCTGGTGACCAGGGCCACCACACGGCCCCGCCGGGAGGCGGCGAGCTTGGAGTAGGACTCCAGGCCACCCTCCAGGCTACGGCCACGCGGGTTGGTCACCAGGCTGGTGACCAGTCGGACGGTGCCGGCGTTGGCGCGGCCGCCGAGCAGCTTGCGCACCAGCCCGGCCTTGGCGGCGGCGTCGGCCTTCGGCTCGGTCAGCCCGGAGCGCAGCTCGTGCGAGCCCTGCACCACCCGGCCGAACCGGAACAGCTCGTCCTCCAGGTCGTCCAGCGCGCCGGCCTTGTCCGCGGCGATGACCTCGGCGTAGGCGGCGAGCTCCTCGACCGCGTCCACCAGGTCGCGCGGGCCCGACCAGCGGGAGCGGACCAGGCCGGAGACCAGGTCGACCGTCTCGCCGGAGACCTGACCGGCCAGCAGCGAGCCGACCAGCTGGGCCTTGTCCTGACCGGACCGGGACGGGTCGGTCAGGAGTCGGCGCAGCGAGACCTCGCGGTCCAGCAGCGCGGTGACGGCGGCGAGTTCCTCGGCGAGCTTGGCCGCGTCCACCGAAGTGTTGTCGGTCAGGCTCTCGAGGTTGTCGCGGCCGGCAGCCAGTGCCTCACGGCTCGCGCCGATCACTTGGCAGCGCCCTGGGCAACGGCGGCCTTGGACTCCAGCTCCTCCAGGAAGCGGTCGATGACACCGCTCTGGCGGGCGTGGTCCTCCAGGGACTCACCCACGATGCGGGACGCCAGCTGGGAAGCGAGCGAGCCCACGTCCTGGCGCAGCGCGGCGCTCGCCTGCTTCTTGTCGGCCTCGATCTGGGCGTGGCCGGCGGCGACGATGGCCTCGCGCTGACGCTGGCCCTCCTCGCGCATCTCGGCGACCAGGGCGGCACCCTGCTCGCGAGCGTGCTCGGTGATACGAGCGGCCTCGTGGCGCGCCTCGGCGAGCTCGGCGCGGTACTGCTCCAGCAGGGCCTGGGCCTCGGCCTGAGCAGTCTCCGCGCGCTTCATGCCGCCTTCGATGGCGTCACGGCGCTCCCCCAGCACCTTCTCGATGCTGGGGAGGAGCTTCTTGCCGAGGATGCCGAAGACGATGAAGAAGCAGAGCAGGCCGATGACGATCTCGGGCCAGGCGGGGAGGAGCGGGTTCATCTGCTCCTCGGCCGCAATGTTGACCAGGGGGTTCATGTCAGAACCTTTCGTCGGATCGGACTACCGGTTCGTCTGGCTTACTTGCCGTAGACGAACGGCATGACGATGCCGATGAGGGCGAGGGCCTCGGTCAGGGCGAAGCCGATGAACATGTTGGAGCGGATCAGGCCGGCAGCCTCGGGCTGACGGGCCATCGCCTGCACGCCGTTACCGAAGATCAGACCGACACCGATGCCGGGGCCGATCGCGGCGAGGCCGTAGCCGATGGAAGCAACGGAACCGGACACACCAGCGGCGAGAGCGGACATCTCAGCTAATCCTTTGCGGGGATGGGTTACCGGTGGGTGTTGGCCACCGGGAGTTCAGGGGCGCGGCCGGGGCCGCGGGGCTCAGTGCGCCTCTTCCAGGGCACCGGCGATGTAGCTGCTGGCCAGCATCACGAAGATGTACGCCTGCAGGAACTGCACCAGCAGCTCGAAGCCGGTCAGGCCGACCGCCACCACGAAGGACACCGAGCCGTACAGGGCGCCGATGCTCGGGCTCAGCAGGTACCAGGAGGCCACCGAGAAGACGACGATCAGCAGGTGACCGGCGAACATGTTGGCGAAGGCTCGGACCGCGAGGGTGAACGGGCGCACGAAGATGTTCGAGAAGAACTCGATCGGCACCAGGATGAACATGACCCAGCCCGGGATGCCCGACGGCCAGCACAGGTTCTTCAGACCGCCCACGAAGCCGTGCTTCTTGAACGTCAGTCCCATGTAGGTGACCCACACGACCGCCGCCAGCCCGACCGGGAACGCGATGCGCGACATCACCGGGAACTGGGCGAACGGGATGATGGACATGATGTTCATGATCCACACGAAGAAGAACATCGAGACCAGCATCGGGACGTACTTCTCGCCCTTCTTGCCGATCGTCTCGAGCACGATGCTCCGCTTCACGAAGTCGTACCCGATCTCGCCGACCAGCTGGAGCTTGCCCGGGAGCAGCTTCGGCTTGGCGAACGCGGCCCAGAAGAAGCCGACCACCAGGAGCGCGCAGATGATCGACAGCAGCATCGGCTTGGTGAAGTCGACGCTGCCGATCGTGAAGATCGGCTTGAAGTCGAACTCGCTCAGGCCGGGGGCCGGGAAGCCGCAGCCGGAGTTCAGGTGGCAACCGGCCTCGGAGGCGAGCTGGACAACGTCAGCACCCACCACAGACTCCTTCGTTCTGACGCATGGTTACGGCGACCTCGGTGTGTCGGCGTGGCCTGCGGCCACGGTGCGGCACTGGAACTAGTTGGATTTCTCGCGGACCCTGCGCGGCGCGTATCCCTGCCGCGGGATCTTCGAAAGCTTCGTGGAGCCGGGGGGCGATCCGTCCGATCATCGGAGAGACCTGGCCGCATCCCGTACTCCGCCGTTGGGACGGACGATAGCAGTCTGTCGGAGGGGCATAAACACCGCCCCCCTCGCGCGGGGGACAGCTCGCCCCGCTCACGGTTGACGCCCCGATTTCGGCTTCCCGTCGGGTTCCACGTAGTACATCTTCACCTTGAGCCAGCCCCGCACCTGGAACACCGTCCAGATGATCGCGAGGCCGAGCAGGGCGAAACCGAAGACCTTGTGGTCGAAGAACGAGAGGTGTTTGGCCACGGCCAGCAGCACGCCGATCGCAAGGATCTGAGTGGTGTAGACCATCAGCGCGGCCGGCATCAGCATCTGCGGGTTGTTCCGGGTCAGCCGGTCGAGCGCGACCTGGCCGAAGCCGAAGAAGCCGATCACCACCACCGTGGCGAGCAGGGCGCCGAGCAACCCCTTCCCCTGGGCAACCCCGAAGGAGATCGCCATGGCGACAACTCCGGCGGCCGCAGTGGGAATTGCGGCGCCACGGAGGATCCGGGCGTCGTGGGACGGCATGTCGGCAGCTCCGGCGGCATGTCGGTGACAGGGGGACGAACGAGGAACACAGGTACTGGACGAGCGAAGCACCGCGGGCAGCCGTTCGACGGCGAGCCCGTCGAGGGAGACCGACCAGGGACGGAAGTCCTCCACCTGTCAGGTCTTTCGGCGCGTTCTCGGTACTCGTGAACGGTATCACAAACTATTTGATGAGAGCTTTACCATGAACGTGTGGTACCTGTCACACCGTCGGCCCACGAGTGCCGCCGAACGGGCGACTCCACCCGGCCCAATCGGAGTTGACGCCGCGTCACCCGCGCCGCTGGCCCCGGGTTCCGGCCGCGCTCGCGCCGGTGCCGAGTCGGCCCAGCAGCTCCTTGTCCTTCGCCGAGAGCTCGGCCATCGCGGCCGGGGCCGGCTGCTCGGCGGCCGCCGCGACCGGGGCCGTCGGAGCCGCCACCGGGGCCGCCTCGACGGAGCCGTCGACCGAGCCGTCGGCGGTGCGGTAACGGGGCGGCACGAAGGGCTGCACGGCCTTCGGGGCGCGCGGCCGGAACCGCGGCACCAGCAGCACCACCAGGCCGAGCAGGCAGAGCCCGGCCATCGTGAGGATCACCGTGCGGCCGGTGTTGGTGACCGAGACCGCGACCGTGCCGAAGGCGATCAGCGCGGCCCAGAAGTACATGATCAGCACGGCCCGGCTGTGCGAGTGCCCGACCTCCAGCAGCCGGTGGTGCAGGTGCTGCTTGTCCGCCGCGAACGGCGACTTGCCGGCCCAGGTGCGGCGCACCACGGCCAGCAGCAGGTCGGCCAGCGGCAGCGCGATCACGGTCAGCGGCAGGATCAGCGGGATGTAGATCGGCACCAGGGCGTGCACGGTGAGGGTCTTGGACCCGGTCTGGGCGCTGATCAGGTCGGGGTCGACGCGGCCGGTGATGGAGATCGCGGCGACCGCCAGCATCAGGCCGAGCATCATCGAGCCGGAGTCGCCCATGAAGATCCGCGCGGGGTGCAGGTTGTGCGGCAGGAAGCCCAGGCACATCCCGATCAGCACCGCGCTGAACAGCGCGGCGGGCGCGGCGTCGTTGACCCCGTACCCGAGCCACAGCCGGTAGGAGTACAGGAAGAAGGCCATCGCGGCGATGCAGACCATGCCGGCGGCCAGGCCGTCCAGGCCGTCGATGAAGTTCACCGCGTTGACCATCACGACCACCAGCGTGACCGAGATGATCATGCCCTGGGTGGGGGTGACCGCGACCGGGCCGTAGCCGGGCACCGGGATGGAGATCACCGTGACGCCCTGCCAGACCATCACGCCGGCGGCGATCATCTGCCCGCCGAGCTTCACCAGCGCGTCCACGCCCCACTTGTCGTCCAGGACGCCCAGCACGAACATGATCCCGGCCCCGGAGAGCAGCGCCTTGACGTCCGCGCTCTGGACGAACAGCCGTCCCAGGTTGGTGAGTTGGGAGGCCGCGAGCAGGCCGGCCAGCAGGCCGCCGAACATCGCGATGCCGCCCAGCCGCGGAGTCGGCTCGCGGTGCACGTCGCGCGCCCGTACGGCGGGCATCGCGCCGGCCGCGATGGCGAACTTCCGGACCGGGCTGACCAGCAGGTAGGTCACCGCCGCCGAGACGAACAGGACCAGCAGATACTCACGCACCACTGGCCTCCAGGGTCACGGTCCGACGGTCGAGTACGCAGCGTACTCCGGCGCTGGTTGGGGGTTCGAGGTGCGTCACCACGGTGCACACCTTATTGACTCCGACGCCGTGTCCCCGCATCGCGGTTCGCCTCCGCGGGCGCGAACCGCTCAGCGGCGCCCGGCGAACGCCCGCGCGAGCTCCCGCACCCGGGCCCTGACCTGCTCCACCGGCTCCCCGGCGAGCACCCGGCCGAGCAGTCGGCCGACCTCGGTCAGCTCCTCCTCCCCCATCCCCTGGGCGGCGCAGGCCCCGGTGCCGACCCGGATCCCGGAGGTCTCGGTGGGCGGCGCCGGGTCGTACGGGACCGCGCACCGGCCGAGCATCAACCCGGCGGCGGCGCATCGGCGTTCGGCCTCCACGCCGGTCAGCCGCAGTCCGCTCAGGTCGGCGGTGACCAGGTGGGTGTCGGTGCCGCCGGTGAGCGGCTGGGCCCCGGCAGCGGCCAGTTCGGCGGCCATCGCCCGGGCGCCGGAGACCGCCCGCCGGATGTAGGCGGTGTAGCCGGGGGTGGCGGCCTGGGCCAGCGCCACCGCCTTGGCGGCCACCTCGTTCATCGCCGCCCCGCCCTGGGTGAACGGGAACACCGCCCGGTCGATCCGGTCGGCCAGCTCCGCGGTGCACAGCAGCAGCCCGCCGCGCGGCCCGCGCAGCAGCTTGTGGGTGGCGGCGACGGTGACGTCGGCGTACGGCACCGGGGAGGGCGCGGCGCCGGCCGCGACGAGCCCTGCGGTCTGCGCGGCGGCGGCGATCAGGTAGGCGTCCACCTCGTCGGCGATCCGCCGGAAGGCCGCCCAGTCGACGTGCCGCGGGTAGGAGATGCCGCCCGCCACGATCGCCTTCGGGCGGTGCTCGTGGGCGAGCCGGCGGACCTGCTCCAGGTCGATCCGGCCGTCCTCCTCGCGCACCCCGTAGCCGATGAACTGGAACCAGCGGCCGGAGAAGTTGGCGCGCGAGCCGGCGCTCAGATGGCCGCCGTGCTCCAGCGACATCGCGAGCACCGCGTCGCCCGGCCGCAGCAGCGCCGCGTAGGCCGCCAGCATCGCCGAAGTCCCGGACCGGGGTTGGACGTTGGCGTGCGGGGCGGCGAACAGTTCGCGGGCCCGGTCGACCGCCAGCAGCTCCACCGTGTCGGCGGGCGCGCAGCCGGTGTGGTGGCGGCGGCCCGGGTAGCCCTCGGCGTACTTGTCGACCAGCGGGCCGGCCAGCGCGGCCAGCACGGCGTCGGTGGCCAGGTTCTCCCCGGCGAGCAGTTGCAGGCTGTCGGCGCGGCGCTCGGCCTCGGCGGTGAGCAGGTCGGCGATCAGCGGGTCCGCCGCGCGCAGGGCCTCGGCGGCCTCCCAGTGGGTCTCTTGGGCATCGGCGACCGTCATGGTGCGGCTCCCGGGCTGGAGTTCCCCCGGCGGCGGGCCGGAGGCCGGTGGGGGGCTGAGATTCCTCCAGCGTAGGTCCCAGGTCCCGCCCGGGCCCGCCCGCACACGCGGGCCTAGTCCGTTCCGGTCGCCTCCACGTCCTGCGCACCCGGCCTTCACGAATTCTCCACCAGAACTTTAGTGGAGGACGCTCAAGTCACCGCTTCACACCGGTCAGTGCGGTCACCACCGGGTCCAGCGCGCCGAATATCTCCTCGCCGCAGTCCCGGAACATGCCGATCGGGGCGCCGTACGGGTCCCGCAGCTCGTCCGACTCGGGCGACGCGGCCAGCAGCCAGCCGCGCAGGGCGGCGGCCGCCCGGACCAGTGCGCGGGCGCGCTCGGTCAGCCGAGCGCCGTCCCGGGGGTCCGGCAGGGTGCGCGGGTCGACCCGCTGCACCAGCCGGGTGAACTCCTTGAGCGTGAAGGTGCGCAGCCCCGCCGAGTGCCCCATGGAGATCACCTGCGCCCGGTGGTCCAGGGTCGCGGTCAGCACCAGGTCGGCGTCGATCACGTGCTCGTCCAGCAGCTCCCGGCCGGAGAAGTGCGCGCTGTCCGCGCCGTACTCGCCGAGCACGGTCGCGGCGTGCGCCTCCATCGGCGCGCCCTCGTGGCCCCAGGTCCCGGCGCTCTCCACCACGATCCGCCGGCCGACCCGGTCCCCCAGCCGGGAGTCCAGCTCCAGCCGGGCGAGCCGCTCGGCGATCGGCGAGCGGCAGATGTTGCCCGTGCAGACGAACAGGATGCGGAAGGTGTCCAGCGGCAGCGGCTGCGGGTACGCCGCCAGGCCGCCGCCCGCCCCGTACAACGGAGGCGCGGTCAACTGCCGGCCTCGACGTCCGGAGCGACCTCCCTCAGCTGCTCGACGCTGATCGCGCCCGCCCGCAGCACCACCGGCACCTTGCCGGTGACGTCGACGATGGTCGAGGCCGTGGCGTGGTCGGCCGTCCCGCCGTCGAGGTAGATCGACACCGCGTCGCCGAGCTGCGCCTCGGCCTCGTCGCAGGTGGCCGGCGAGGGGCCGCCGGTCTTGTTCGCGGAGGAGACCGCGAGCGGGCCGGTGGCGTTCAGCAGCTCCAGGGCGACCGGGTGCAGCGGCATCCGGACCGCGACGGTGCCCCGGGTCTCGCCCAGGTCCCAGCGCAGCGACGGCTGGTGACGGGCCACCAGGGTCAGACCGCCCGGCCAGAACGCGTCCACCAGCTCCCAGGCCTGCTCGGAGAAGTCGGTGACCAGCCCGTGCAGCGTGGTCGGCGAGCCGACCAGCACCGGCGAGGGCATGTTGCGGCCGCGGCCCTTGGCCGCCAGCAGCGCTCCGACCGCCTCCGGGGAGAAGGCGTCCGCGCCGATCCCGTACAGGGTGTCGGTCGGCAGCACCACCAGCTCGCCGCGGCGGATCGACGAGGCGGCCTCACGCAGGCCGCTGGCACGGTCCTGGGCATCGGAGCAGTCGTATCGGCGGCTCATCGGTGCAATCCCCTTCCGGTGGCTTTGGTCATCTCAGCGCAGCTGGTCACCGCGCTGCTCGGTACGGCGCCGGTGGTCACAGTGAAGCCCGGCGCGCCGTGCTGCGGTCCCCGACGTTCACAGCGACGCCCTGCGGGCCGTCGTGAAACGCGGGCGGTTGTTCAGGTCCCGGTGGTCCGCGGCGTCCGTCCAGCCGGCTTCCTCGCGGAAGATCCACGGCACCTGGCCGCCCTGGGTGTCCGCGTGCTCGATCACCACCGCGCCGCCGGGGCGCAGCAGCCGGGCGGCCACCCGCTCGATGCCGCGGATGGTGTCCAGCCCGTCCTCGCCGGAGAACAGCGACATCTGCGGGTCGTGGTCGCGGGCCTCGGGCGCCACGTACTCCCACTCTGTGAGCGGGATGTACGGCGGGTTGCTGATCACCAGGTCGAAGCGGCCGTCCCAGCCGCGCTCGTCCGCGAAGGCCCGGGTGGCGTCGCCCTGGTGCAGGTGCACCCGGGCCCGGTCGGGGCTGGCCTCGACGTTGCGGCGGGTGTAGCGCAGGGCGCCCTCGTCGAGTTCGAAGGCGTGCACGGTCGAGCGCGGCAGCTCCTGCGCGAGGGCCAGCGCGATCGCCCCGGAGCCGGTGCACAGGTCGACCACCAGCGGCTCCGCGACATCCATCGCCCGGACCGCGTCTATCGCCCACTCCACCACCGACTCGGTCTCCGGCCGGGGCACGAACACCCCGGGGCCGACCTCGAGTTCCAGGTAGCGGAAGAACGCCCGCCCGGTGATGTGCTGCAGCGGCTCGCGCTGCTCGCGCCGGGAGATCGCCTCCCAGTAGCGCGCGTCGAAGTCGCCGTCCGGCACGGTGTGCAGCTGGCTGCGCTTCACGCCGTGGATGTACGCCGCCAGCTCCTCCGCGTCGAAGCGCGGCGAGGGCACGCCGGCCGCGGCCAGGCGCTGGGTGGCCTGGGCCACCTCGGCGAGCAGCAGGTTCATCCCACGGGCCCCTTAAGGGTCTGTCTGACGACTCCCGTCGGATAGCGGGCGTCGTTGGAGTGCGTGCATCGGCGGTGCGGAGGATGGGGGTCCCTCCCGGCCGAAGGCTGGGGGAGAATCCATGCGGAGCATAGGTGACTGACGACAAGCCGGCGAGGCGCGTGCTCCGGCGGCGACCGCCCGGCGGGTGTCGTCAGACAGACCCTAGGCTCAGTTCTCCTGCGCGGCGGCCAGCTTGGCCGCGGCGTCGGCGTCCACACAGGACTGGATCACCGCGTTCAGCTCGCCGTCCAGCACCTGGTCCAGGTTGTAGGACTTGAAGCCGGTGCGGTGGTCGGAGATGCGGTTCTCCGGGAAGTTGTAGGTCCGGATGCGCTCGGAGCGGTCCACGGTGCGCACCTGGCTGCGGCGGGCGTCGGACGCCTCCCGCTCGGCCTCCTCCTGCGCGGCGGCCAGCAGCCGCGAACGCAGGATGCGCATCGCCTGCTCCTTGTTCTGCAGCTGGCTCTTCTCGTTCTGGCAGGACGCCACGATACCGGTCGGCAGGTGGGTGATCCGGACCGCGGAGTCGGTGGTGTTGACCGACTGGCCGCCGGGGCCGGAGGACCGGTAGACGTCGATCCGCAGGTCGTTGGCGTGGATCTCCACCTCGACCTCCTCGGCCTCCGGGGTGACCAGCACGCCCGCGGCGGAGGTGTGGATGCGGCCCTGCGACTCGGTCGCGGGCACCCGCTGCACGCGGTGCACGCCGCCCTCGTACTTCAGCTGCGCCCAGACGCCGTGGCCGGGCTCGGCGTTCCCCTTGGTCTTCACGGCCACCGAGACGTCCTTGTAGCCGCCGAGGTCGGACTCGTTGGCGTCGATGATCTCGGTCTTCCAGCCCAGCCGCTCGGCGTACCGCAGGTACATCCGCAGCAGGTCGCCGGCGAACAGCGCGGACTCCTCGCCGCCCTCGCCGGCCTTGACCTCCAGGATGACGTCCTTGTCGTCATTGGGGTCGCGCGGCACCAGCAGCAGCCGCAGTTCCTCGGTCAGCTCCTCCCGGCGGGCCTCCGACTCCTTCGCCTCGGCGATGAACTCCGGGTCCTCGGCGGCCAGTTCGCGCGCGGCGACGATGTCCTCGCCGGCCTGCTTCCAGGCCAGGTAGGTCCGGGTGATCGGGGTCAGCTCGGCGTACCGCTTGGCCAGCTTGCGGGCGTTCGCCTGATCGGCGTGCACGGACGGGTCGGCCAGCCTCTTCTCGAGGTCGGCGTGCTCGACGAGGAGCTCTTCGACTGCCTCGAACATCGGTTGGTCCTACTTCCGTGAGAGTGCCGCGGTGCCGTGGCGGGAGAACGGGGAGAGACGCGAACGGCGCCGGCCCGGACGCCCCCGTGAACCGACACGGAGGCACCCGAGACCGGCGCCGTGGAAGCGCTAGGCCTTGTTGCCGGAGAGCTTCTTGCCGAAGCGGGCCTCGAAGCGCGCCACGCGGCCACCGGTGTCCAGAATCTTCTGCTTGCCGGTGTAGAAGGGGTGGCAGTTCGAGCAGACCTCGGCGCGGATCTCGCCGCTGGTCTCGGTGGAACGAGTGGTGAACTCGTTGCCACAGGTGCAGGTCACCTTGGTGAGCACGTACTCCGGGTGAACGTTGGGCTTCAAGGGATTCTCCTAGATGTTCGGGAGGGCACCGGGTCGGCGGCCGGACAGCCGCTCGTGAACCGGGACCGACGGACCAGTGTGCCAGCACTGCCCGCATCTTCCCAAACCGGGAGGCGGATCCCGCTATTCCGCCGCCCCGGCCACCGTGCCCGTCCGCACGGTCGGACTCGCGGTCGGACTCGCGCTCGGACTCGCGCCGGTGCTCGCCCACGCACTCGCCGCGGCGGACGCGGACGGGTCGACCTGTGCGGGGTTGGTGGGCTGGGCGGAGACCACCGCCTGCGGCACCGCCTGGTCGGCGCGCAGCGCGGCCCACAGCTGGTCGGCGTCGGGCTTCCTGGGGACCACCCGGTTGGGGTCGCTGGGGGCGTAGGCCACCGGCAGGGTGACCATGGTGAGCTGGTCCGGGCCGATCCGCTTCAGCGTCTGCGCCAGGCCCACCAGCGAGTTCACCGAGGCCAGGTCGGAGTCGGTGGTCAGCGCGCTGGTCAGCTTGTTGCCGAGGTTCCACATCGCCACCGGGTTCGAGGTCAGGCCCATCGAGCCGATCCGGGCGAGCATCGCCTTGACCATCTCCTTCTGCAGCTCGATCCGGCCCAGGTCGCTGCCGTCGCCGACGCCGTGCCGGGTGCGCACGAAGGCGAGCGCCTGCTGCCCGCCCAGGTGGTGGCTGCCGGCGGCCAGCTGCAGTCCGCTGTCCTTGTCACTGATCGGGACGGTGGTGGTGACGTCGACGCCCCCTATCGCGTCGATCAGCGAGGCGAAGCCGGTGAAGTCGACCTCGACGAAGTGGTCCATCCGCATCCCGGTGAGCTGCTCGGTGGTCCTCACCGCACAGGCCGGGCCGCCGACCTCGAAGGCCGAGTTGAACATCGCGCTGCGCGCGGCGGCGACCGGCTTGCCGTCGGTGCCGGTGCAGGCGGGCCGGGCGACCAGGGTGTCGCGCGGTATCGAGACCACCGAGGCGGCGGTGTGCGACTGGTTGACGTGCACCACCATCGCGGTGTCCGAGCGGGCGGTGTCGCCGGTGTCACCGCCGGCCAGGTTGCCGTTGGCGCCGGAGCGGGAGTCGGAGCCGAGCACCAGCAGGTTGAAGGCGCCGCCGGTGGAAGCGGGCGGCCGGGCGCTGCCGAGCTGCCCGGAGATGTCGACGCTGTGGATGTTCCCGTTCAGCTTCCAGTAGGCGACACCGCCGAGCGCCGCACCCGCCACCAGCAGGCCGGACAGGGTGACCAGCGCGATCCGCACCGCTCGGCGCCGCGGGCTGCGGTCCTTCGTGTGCTCGGCCATATCGCCTCATTTCCCCTGTAGTGCGACCTTTCGATCATAAGTGACGCAGCGGTGGGGCGGTCCGGTTCTGAACGGGGCCTGAGAAACGCGTGAGACCCCGCACCGCGCAAGCGGTACGGGGTCTCGGGGGCGTGACGCGTCAGTCGCTGGAACCGGGGGTGGTCTTGGCGATCTGCATCAGGAACTCGGCGTTCGACTTGGTCTGCTTCATCTTGTCGAGCAGCAGCTCGATCGCCTGCTGCGAGTCGAGCGCGTGCAGCACCCGGCGCAGCTTCCAGACGATCGACAGCTCCTCGTGACCGAGCAGGATCTCCTCCTTGCGGGTGCCGGAGACGTCCACGTCGACGGAGGGGAAGATGCGCTTGTCGGAGAGCTTCCGGTCGAGCTTGAGCTCCATGTTGCCGGTGCCCTTGAACTCCTCGAAGATCACCTCGTCCATCCGCGAGCCGGTCTCGACCAGCGCGGTGGCCAGGATGGTCAGCGAGCCGCCGTTCTCGATGTTGCGCGCGGCACCGAAGAACTTCTTCGGCGGGTACAGCGCGGTCGAGTCGACACCACCGGACAGGATGCGGCCGGAGGCGGGCGCGGCCAGGTTGTAGGCGCGGCCCAGGCGGGTGATCGAGTCCAGCAGGATGACCACGTCGTGGCCCAGCTCCACCAGGCGCTTGGCGCGCTCGATGGCCAGCTCGGCGACGGTGGTGTGGTCCTCGGCCGGGCGGTCGAAGGTCGAGGAGATGACCTCGCCCTTCACCGACCGCTGCATGTCGGTGACCTCTTCCGGACGCTCGTCGACCAGGACGACCATCAGGTGGCACTCGGGGTTGTTGTGCGTGATCGCGTTGGCGATCGACTGCATGATCATGGTCTTGCCGGTCTTCGGCGGGGCCACGATCAGACCGCGCTGGCCCTTGCCGATCGGCGACACCAGGTCGATGATCCGGGTGGTCAGGACGCCCGGGTCGGTCTCCAGGCGCAGCCGCTCCTGCGGGTACAGCGGGGTCAGCTTGCCGAACTCGGGGCGGCCGCGGCCGCTGTCCGGGTCCATGCCGTTGACGGAGTCCAGGCGGACCAGCGCGTTGAACTTCTCGCGGCGCTCGCCGTCCTTCGGCTGCCGGACGGCGCCGGTGATGGCGTCGCCCTTGCGCAGGCCGTGCTTGCGGACCTGGGCCAGCGAGACGTAGACGTCGTTCTGGCCGGGCAGGTAGCCGGAGGTCCGGACGAACGCGTAGTTGTCCAGGATGTCCAGGATGCCCGCGACGGGAATCAGGACGTCGTCGTCGCTCAGCGGGACCTCGGGGCCGGCCGCGCCCTCGAAGCCGTCGCGGCGACGGCCCCGGCGGTCGCGGTAGCGGCCACGGCGGCCGCGGCGACCGTCGCCGAACTCGTCGTCGTCGTAGCCGCCCTGCTGCTGGGCGCCGCCGCCCTGCTGCTGCGAACCGCCCTGCTGGTTCTGGCCCTGGCCCTGGTTCTGCTGACGGCTCTGGCCGCCGTCCTGCTGCTGCGAACCGCCCTGCCGGTCGGCGCGGTCGCGCTCGCGGCGGTTGCGGCGGTCCCGGCGGGACTCGCGGACGTCGTTGTCGCTCTCGGCCGTGGCGGCCTCGGTGCGCTCGCCGCCCTCGCGGCGGTCGCGGCGGTCCCGGCGGTCACGGCGCTCGATCCGGCCCTCGCCCTCGGCGGCGGCGGGGCGCTGGCCCTCCGCCTTGGCCTCGGCGACGACGGCGGACTGGGCCTGCTCGGCGGCAGCGGCCTCGGCGGTCGGGGCGCCGGCGGCGGCGGTGGCCCGGCGGCGCGGACGCTCGGCCCGGGCGGCGGCGGCCGCGGTCTCGCTGGCGGCCTGCACCGGGATCTCGATCTGCGCCTGCGGCTGCGTCTCGGTGGCGGCGGCGGCGCGGGTCCGGCGGGCCGGCTTCTCCTCGGCGGCCGGGGCCTCCGCGGCGGGAGCCTCGACGGCGGGGGCGGCGGCCTTGGCGGCCTTCTTGGCGGCCGGAGCGGCGGGGGCGGAACCGCCCGCGAGCAGCGGGTCTCCGCCGCTCTTCTCCTTGATGGCCTCGATCAGCTGGCTCTTGCGCATCCGCCCGGTACCGCTGATCCCGAGGGTCGAGGCGAGCTTCTGGAGCTCGGCCAGGACCAGGCCGTCCAGGCCGGCGGCAGCGGTACGACGGCGTCGCGCCGGAGCCGCGGGGGCGGCGGCTGCGTCCGACGCTTCGGCGTCCGGGCGCGCGCCCATCAGATCGGTGGTGTCGCTCACTAAGGGTCCTTCCCTGGAGCGGACGTCGGCCTGTCTGGCACGGCGACCGGTTGTGCTGTCCTGTCCAACGTCTCTTTGCGCTGGTCAGGGGCTGGATTCCCCCGAAAGGCTGATCCTTTCCGGGGAGCTGCGAAGTGCGATGCACTGTGGTGCGAAGTGACGCGGATGGTCGGAACTCGTGCCGACCTCGCTGCGCCTGCGATGCCCGGGCCCCCGTCGCGCGGCGGCATTCCGGGCCCCGCCCGACCAGGCCTCAGTGCGGAGGCTGCGGGTGGGAGTCTGGTGCCGTCACGGCTTCGGGATGGGCCGCAATCGCGCAGGCAGGCTGCGTACGCGGTGTGGCGGACTCCCGGAGAATCGTGCTCCCGAGCTTCCGGCCCCCGTGACGACGGGAGATCGGGATCGGGATGCGTCGCACCCGGCCCCGGAGGGCACCTGGTGCAGCAATGAGGTTAACACTACCTACCCCCTGACACATTCCCCAGCCCTGTCCTTGTCAATCGTGTCCGTCTCACATGTCGAGTGGCAGGACGGTGGCGCCGGTGCGGTCGAGCTCCAACCGGTGTGCCGCGAACTGCGGACCGGCGAAGTTGAGGACCTTGTCGGCGCCGGCCTCGTCGGTGAGCGCGAGCACGGTCGGTCCGGCACCCGAGATGACCGCGGGGACGCCCTCGGCGCGCAGCGCGCCGACCAGGGCGGCGCTGTCCGGCATCGCGGAGGCGCGGTAGTCCTGGTGGAGGCGGTCCTCGGTGGCGGTGAGCAGCAGTTCGGGGCGGCGGGTGAGCGCCTCGACCAGCAGGGCGGCGCGGCCGGCGTTGAGCGCGGCGTCGGACAGCGGGACCGTCTTGGGGAGCAGGCCGCGGGCGGTCTCGGTGAGCACCTCGGTGGACGGGATGAACACCACCGGGACGACCCGGTCGGAGGGGTCCAGCGTGATGGTGCGGGCGAGGCCGTCGTCCTCGGTCCAGGCGACGGTGAAGTTGCCGCGCAGACAGGCGGCGACGTTGTCGGGGTGGCCCTCCAGCTCGGAGGCGAGGGCGAGCAGCGCGTCGTCGTCGAGCGCGGAGGCGCCGCCGATGGTGACCGCGCGGGCGGCGACGATGCCGGCGCAGATCGCCGCGGACGAGGAGCCGAGGCCGCGGCCGTGCGGTATCCGGTTGGCGCAGACCACTTCGAGGCCGCGGGGCTGTCCGCCGAGCCGGTCGAAGGCGGCGCGCATCGAGCGGACCACCAGGTGGCGCTCGTCGCGGGCCAGGTTCTCGGAGCCCTCGCCGGCGATGTCCACGCTGAGTCCGGAGTCGGAGACGCGCACCACCACGTCGTCGTAGAGGCCCAGAGCGAGGCCGAAGGCGTCGAAGCCGGGGCCGAGGTTGGCGCTGGTCGCGGGGACGCGGACCCGGACGGCGGCGGCGCGGAACGCGGGACCGGCCATGCGGTGGACTCTCCTGGGGAGTGAGATGAGGCCCGGACGACGGGGCCTGCGTGGTACGGCGGCGGGGCGTCAGGCGCGCGGATCACGGCGCGGCCCGCCGGGGTCCAGCGTATCGAAGAGAAGTTCCAGAGCGGTACACCCTGCTCGGCTTCGATCTTCCGTGTTGCCAAAGAAGCGTGAAAACGCCGCTGAATTGACTCGAAAGAGGCCGCCCCGGGCCGGCCCCCCGTCGGGGGGCCGGCCCGGGTGCTGACGTGCGGTCAGCCGGCTGACGTCCGGTCAGTCCAGCAGGCCGAGGCGGACCGCGGCGGCCTCCGCGTCGATCGGGACGATCTGCGGCTGCGGCGCGCCGGCCACCGCCCAGTCCGGGTCCTTCAGGCCGTTGCCGGTGACGGTGCAGACGATCCGCTGGCCGGGGTCGACCAGGCCGGCCTCCGCCTTGGCCAGCAGGCCGGCCACCGAGGCGGCCGAGGCGGGCTCCACGAAGACGCCCTCCTGCGCGGCCAACAGGCGGTACGCGGACAGGATCTGACGGTCCGTCACCTTGTCGATGAGGCCGCCGGACTCGTCCCGCGCGGCGAGCGCGAAGTCCCAGGAGGCGGGGTTGCCGATCCGGATCGCGGTCGCGATGGTCTGCGGCTTGAGCACCGGGGCGCCGTCCACGATCGGGGCCGAGCCGGACGCCTGGAAGCCCCACATCCGCGGGGTGCGGGCGGCCAGGCCGTCCGCCGCGTACTCGCGGTAGCCCTTCCAGTAGGCGGTGATGTTGCCCGCGTTGCCGACCGGGAGGACGTGGATGTCGGGGGCGTCGCCGAGCATGTCGACGATCTCGAAGGCGGCGGTCTTCTGGCCCTCGATGCGCACCGGGTTGACCGAGTTGACCAGCGCCACCGGGTACTTCTCGGACAGCTCGCGGGCCAGCGTCAGGCAGTCGTCGAAGTTGCCGTCCACCTGCAGGATCTTCGCGCCGTGCACCAGCGCCTGGCCCATCTTGCCGAGGGCGATCTTGCCCTGCGGGACCAGCACCGCGCAGACCATCCCGGCCCGCACCGCGTAGGCGGCGGCGGAGGCCGAGGTGTTGCCGGTGGAGGCGCAGATGACGGCCTGGGCGCCGTCCTCCTTGGCCTTGGAGATGGCCATCGTCATCCCGCGGTCCTTGAAGGAGCCGGTCGGGTTGGCGCCCTCCACCTTGAGGTAGACGTCGCAGCCGGTGCGCTCGGAGAGCACCTGCGCGGGGACCAGCGGCGTGCCGCCCTCGAGCAGGGTGACCACCGGGGTGGAGGCGGTGACCGGCAGCCGGTCCCGGTACTCCTCGATGAGGCCGCGCCACTGGTGCGTGTGGGTGCCTCGGGCAATCACGGCGTTCATGTCTTACTCCCCTTCGACCCGCATGATGCTGGCCACGTCGCGCACGCTGTCCAGTGCGCGGAGCTTGTCGACCGTCGCCGACAGCGCGGCGTCGGTGGCGCGGTGGGTGACCACGACGAGCGCGGCGTCGCCGTCGCGGCCCTGCTGGCGCACGGTGTCGATGGAGACGCCGTGCTCGGCGAAGACGGACGCGACCTGGGCCAGCACACCGGCCCGGTCGTCCACGTCCAGGCTGACGTGGTACCGGGTGACGACCTCGTCCATCGGCTTGGCGGGCAGCTGGGCGTAGACCGAGTCGCCGGGCCCGGTGGTGCCGCTCAGCTTGTTGCGGCAGACCGCGACCAGGTCGCCGAGGACCGCGGAGGCGGTCGGCGAGCCGCCCGCGCCCGGGCCGTAGAACATCAGCCGGCCGGCCGCCTCGGCCTCCACGAACACCGCGTTGTAGGCCTCCCGGACGGAGGCCAGCGGGTGGCTGAGCGGGATCATCGCCGGGTGCACCCGGGCGGTGACCGAGGTGCCGTCGGCGGACCGCTCGCAGATCGCCAGCAGCTTGACCACGCAGCCCATCTGCTTGGCGGAGGCGATGTCGGCGGCGGTCACCTCGGTGATGCCCTCGCGGTAGACGTCCGCGGCGGTGACCTTGGTGTGGAAGGCGATCCCGGCCAGGATGGCGGCCTTCGCGGCGGCGTCGAAGCCCTCCACGTCGGCGGTCGGGTCGGCCTCGGCGTAGCCGAGCGCGGTGGCCTCCTCCAGCGCCTCGGAGTACCCGGCGCCGGTGGAGTCCATCTTGTCGAGGATGAAGTTGGTGGTGCCGTTGACGATGCCCAGCACCCGGTTCACCTTGTCGCCGGCCAGCGACTCGCGCAGCGGGCGCAGCAGCGGGATCGCCCCGGCCACCGCGGCCTCGTAGTAGAGGTCGGCGCCGGCCGCGGCGGCCGCGGCGTGCAGTTCCGCGCCGTCCTTGGCGAGCAGCGCCTTGTTGGCGGAGACCACCGAGGCGCCGTGCGCGAAGGCTTTCAGCAGCAGCGACTTGGACGGCTCGATGCCGCCCACCACCTCGACCACCACGTCGATGTCGTCGCGGCTCACCAGGGCCTCGGCGTCGGTGGTCAGCAGGTGCTCGGGCACCCCGGGACGGGGACGCCCGGCGCGCCGGACCGCGATGCCCGCGAGCTCGACCGGGGCGCCGATGCGCGCGGCGAGGTCGTCGGCCGTCGTCGTCATGATGCGCGCCACCTCGGAGCCCACCACACCACAGCCCAGCAACGCCACCTTCAGCGGGCGCGTACGCATCATCCGACTCCGCTCTGCATTCTTCGGTCCCCGCCGGGGCCTCTGGGGTCCCCGGGGGCTGTTCGGTCCCCACCAGTCTCCGGGACTTTCCGCACGGATCTACGGCTGGTCCACGTTCTGAGACGAAAATTTCGTCAGCCGATATCGAGCCGCAGGAGATCCTCCTCCGTCTCGCGGCGGACGATGACCCGGGCCGCGCCGTCCGCGACGGCCAGCACCGGAGGCTTGAGGGCGTGGTTGTAGTTGCTCGCCATCGACCGGCAGTACGCGCCGGTGGCGGGCACCGCGATCAGGTCGCCGGGGGCCAGGTCGGCCGGCAGGAAGGCGTCCCGGACCACGATGTCGCCGGACTCGCAGTGCTTGCCGACCACCCGGACCAGCATCGGCTCGGCGTCGCTGGTGCGGGAGACCAGCGCCACCGAGTACTCGGCGTCGTACAGCGCGGTGCGGATGTTGTCCGACATCCCGCCGTCCACGCTGACGTAGGTGCGCAGGCCCTCCAGCGGCTTGACCGTGCCGACCTCGTACAGCGTGAACGCGGTCGGGCCGACGATCGCCCGGCCCGGCTCCACCGAGATCCGCGGCACCGTCAACTCGGCCGCTGCGCACTCGCGTCGGACGATCTCGCTGAGCGAGGCGGCGATCTCGGCGGGCTCCCGCGGGTCGTCGTCGGCGGTGTAGGCGATGCCCAGGCCGCCGCCCAGGTCGATCTCCGGCAGCTCGACGCCGTGCTCGTCGCGGATCTCGGCGAGCAGGCCGACCACCCGGCGGGCGGCCACCTCGAAGCCCGCGAAGTCGAAGATCTGCGAGCCGATGTGCGAGTGGATGCCGCGCAGCTCCAGGCTGGGCTGCGCGAGCACCCGGCGGACCGCCTCGGCCGCCGAGCCGCCGTTCAGCGACAGCCCGAACTTCTGGTCCTCGTGCGCGGTGGCGATGAACTCGTGGGTGTGCGCCTCGACGCCGACGGTGATCCGGATCAGCACCGGCTGCCGCACGCCCTGCGCCCCGGCGATCTCGGCCAGCCGCTCGATCTCCTGGTAGGAGTCGACCACGATGTGGCCCACCCCGGCCTTCACCGCCTGCTCCAGCTCCGCCACCGACTTGTTGTTGCCGTGCAGCGCGATCCGCTCCCCCGGCATCCCGGCCGCCAGCGCCACGTGCAGCTCACCGGCGGAGCAGACGTCGACGTTCAGCCCCTCCTCGTGCAGCCAGCGCACCACGGCCTTGGAGAGGAACGCCTTGCCCGCGTAGTAGACGTCGGCGCGGTCGCCGAAGGCGTCCCGCCAGGCCCGGGCGCGGGCCCGGAAGTCGGCCTCGTCCATCACGTACGCGGGGGTGCCGAACTCGGCGGCCAGGGTGCGCACGTCGACGCCGCCGACGGTGGCGACGCCCTCGGCGTTCCGGGTCACGGTGCGCGACCAGACCTTGGGGTCGAGCGCGTTCAGGTCGGCCGGCGGGGCCTGGTAGTGGCCCTCGGGCAGCACGTCGCCGTGGCGGGGACCTGCGGGGTGGGCGGAGCGACTCATCTGTGGCTGACTTCCTCGACCTATGGCGAGGGGCGGCGACCGGTCGCCGTCGACCGGTCAGCCGCCCCCGCTGTGCTGCGCGGTGGGGGTGTGGTGCTTACATCCGCTCGGGCGCCGAGACGCCCAGCAGGTGGAGGCCGTTGGCCAGCGTCGTTCGCGTGGCGTCGGCCAGCCAGAGGCGGGCGTGCGTGAGGTCGGTGACCTCCTCGTCGCCCTTCGGCAGGATCTGGCAGTTGTCGTAGAACCGGTGGTAGGCGCGGGCCAGCTCCTCCAGGTACGTGGCCACGTGGTGCGGCTCGCGCAGCTCGCCGGCCTTGGCCAGCACCCGCGGGAACTCGCCGAGCTGGCCGAGCAGGTCGTTCTCCCACTCGGTGCTCAGCAGCTCCGGTTTGAAGTCCGCGCTGCGGGTGATGCCCTTCTCCACCGCGTTGCGCTGCACCGCGCTCATCCGGGCGTGCGCGTACTGCACGTAGTAGACCGGGTTCTCCCGGCGGGCGCTGGTCACCAGGTCGATGTCGATGGTGATGGTGGAGTCGGTGGACTGCCGCACCAGCATGTAGCGGGCGGCGTCCACGCCGATCCAGTCGATCACGTCGTCGATCGTGATGATGTTGCCCGCGCGCTTGGAGAGCCGGACCTCCTTGCCGTCGCGCAGCATCTTCACGAACTGACCGATCATCACCTCGATGTTGCGGTCCATGTCGTCGCCCGCGCAGGCCGCGATGGCCTTGAGGCGGTTGACGTAGCCGTGGTGGTCGGCGCCGAGCATGTAGACCGAGACCTCCGCGCCGCGGTCCCGCTTGCTCAGGTAGTAGGCGGCGTCGGCGGCGAAGTAGGTGGTCTCGCCGTCGGCCTTGATCAGGACGCGGTCCTTGTCGTCACCGAAGTCGGTGGTGCGCAGCCAGATCGCGCCGTCCCGGTCGAAGACGTGGCCCTGCTCGCGCAGCCGCTCGATCGCCTTCTCCACCGCGCCGGAGTCGTGCAGCGACTGCTCGGAGAACCAGGTGTCGAAGTGCACGCCGAACTCGGCCATCGACCGCTGGATCTCGGCGACCATCAGCTTCAGGCCCTCGGTGCGGAAGGTCTGCAGCTGCTCGTCCTCGGGCTGCTCCAGGATGCCGGGGACGCCCTCGGTGACGGCCTTGGCGATGTCGACGATGTACTCGCCGACGTAGCCGTCCTCGGGGACGGGCTGTCCGTTGGCGGCGGCCTTCAGCGACTTGGCGAACTTGGTGATCTGCACGCCGGCGTCGTTGAGGTAGTACTCGGTGGACACCTCGGCGCCGGTGGCCTTGAGCACCCGGGCCAGCGAGTCGCCGACGGCGGCCCAGCGGACGCCGCCGATGTGGATCGGGCCGGTCGGGTTCGCCGAGACGAACTCCAGGTTGATCTTCAGGCCCTTGAGCGCCTCGTTGCGGCCGTACGCCTCGCCCGCCTCGACGATGGTGCGCGCCAGCCCGCCCTGGGTGGCGGCGTCCAGCGTGATGTTCAGGAAGCCCGGACCGGCGATGTCGACCTTCGCGATGCCGGTGATCTCTCGCAGACGCCCGGCCAGGATCTCCGCGACGGCGCGCGGCGGCTTGCCGGCCGGCTTCGCGAGCTGGAGGGCCACGTTGGTGGCGTAGTCGCCGTGGTCCCTGTTCTTGGGCCGCTCGACCGTCACGTGCGCGGGCACGTCGACGGTCAGGTCGCCGGCCTCGATGGCGGCGCTGACGGCGGCCTGGACTGCCTGGGAGAGTTCTGCGGGTGTCACGGTGCCCAGCCTAGGCGAGACGGGGTACCCGACCGCCACTCGGTTTGCGGGTCGAGATCCGCGTCGCGCCGGCCACTGTGCTTCGTCTCGTCGAACGTCGCCGCTGGCGGGCACTTCTCACGGGTGCGGCTCCTCCGGCGGAACAAGTTCCTGCGGGTGTTCGCTCAGAGCTGAATCGCGGGGGGTTTGCGAACCGCTCCCGCCTGCGGTGCCGAAGTCGTACGCGAAGCGGCGCTCCGCACGCGGCGAGCGGGTCGATTCGCTCAGCCGCCGCACCAGCTCCACCAGGTCCGCCGGATCGAACGGCTTCGCCAGGTACCCGTCCACGCCCACCGAGGCGCCGCGCTCCAGGTCCGCCGGCGTGCAGGCGCTGACGATCGCGATCGGCAGGTGTGCGGTGTCGCGCGAGGCGCGCAGCCGGGCCGCCGTCCGCAGGCCGTCCAGGCGCGGCATCACCACGTCCAGGGTGATCACGTCCGGCGCGACCCGGCGGACCACCTCCAGGCACTCGGCACCGTCGGCGGCGGTCACCACCTCGAAGCCCTCCAGCTCCAGGTTGACCCTGATCAGTTGGCGGATCACCTCGCTGTCGTCCACCACGAGAACCCGCCCAGACGTCGCCGCCACCTCACCGAGGGTAGCCGCGCCCACCTCACCGCGTCCGCCCTTTCCGCACTTCCCCCACCCCCGACGACCCGTCAGCCCGCCCCACCCGAAACGCGTGCACGGACCACCCCCACGGCCTGGTAATGTTCTCCACGTCGCACCGAGCACCACGCGACCGGCCAACCGGCCCCCGTAGCTCAGGGGATAGAGCACCGCCCTCCGGAGGCGGGTGCGCAGGTTCGAATCCTGCCGGGGGCACTTCGGATAGAAGTGCAGTAGAGGTCCAGATCAGCGGAGTTCATCCGCCGGTCTGGACCTTCGTCGTTGTGGGGCCGGGGCTGGGTGCGCGGGCCGGTCGGCAGGGGTACGCGGCGGCGAGTAGGCTCCCGGCCGATATCAGGGAGGGCGTACGCATGGGGCAGGGGCAGCAGGTGCCGAGCCTGACGGATGAGCGGTTGTGCTGGTTGGCCGTTCGGGATCGGTTGGGGAAGAAAGCGCGCAGGGTCGGGCCGTTCGGCTGGTTGCTGGCGCTGACTGCGGCGTCGGGCGGGCGGCAGGGCGGGACTGCGGCGGGGATTGCCGGGGACATGCGGCGTGAGGGGTCGTCGGGGCGGATGCACGACTACGCGTTCGCGGTCGATGCGGCTTCGGAGCGGCTGTCCGCCGAGGAGCGCGGCCGCCTGCGGGCCACCGGCGAGGTGCCCGAGTGGTTCCTGGCGGATGTGGAACGGCGGGCCGCCGAGAGCCGGAAGCGGCGGTAGGTGGGGCGTCAGCGGGGTGGGTGGCGGCGGTGGGCTCCGCGGAGGATGAGGGCGGGGGTGGTGGGGTCGTAGGCGCCGCAGGCGGTGGTGGACCAGGGGGACCACTGCTGGGGGACGGTGTAGTAGGGGACCAGGGTGGGGCCGGGCTTGGCGGGGAGCAGGGCCGGGAGGACGTCGGGCTGCTGGCCGGCCAGGATCGCGCGGCGGCAGGACGGGCAGGCGGGACGGCGGTCGGCGGCGGCCTCGCGGGCCGTGTGGGTGGGCCGCTGGCGGGCCTTCTTGCCCTTGCGGGTCGGCTGGTGGCCGGCGGGTCCGTGCAGCGGGTTGTAGTAGCAGCGCACCGCGGGCGGCTCGGGCCGCTGCCCGGCGTGCAGCGCGTGCGCGGCGGCGAGCCGTTCGACGGCCTGTTCGGCGAGCACGACCGCGGCGGCCAGGTCGGGCAGGTCGGTCTCGGGCGCGTCGGCCTGGTCGAGCAGCCGGCCGGCCGCCTCGTACGCCTCCAGCGCCCACTGGTAGCTGCGGTGGGCGGCCGACTCGGCGGCGGAGAGCCGGAGTTCGGCGGCGCGGAAGACCGTGCCGGCGGCGGTGACCCGGTCCGCGGCCAGGGTGCGCAGCCGTTCGCGCAGCACCTCCCACTCGCCGATCAGCAGCGCCTGCTGTTCGCGCAGCTCGCGGCGGGTGGGGGGCGGCGCGGTCCGCTGGGGAGCGCGCAGCAGGCCGAGGAACCACCAGCGGCGGAACACCTGTCCGGGTCTCCTGTCCGTGTCCGTACGGGGCTGACGCCCCATTGTGGTCCGGATGCGAAGGAAGGGAAGGCCGGGGCGGGCGCGGAGGGCCGGTTGACGGGCCGTCAGCCGCCGGCGGCCTGCTTGAGCAGGTCCGCCACCGTGTGGTCGAAGTAGGCGCTGTAGGAGGTGTCGTCGGTGTCGCCGCCCTGCTGGTAGCCGCCGATGACGCCGACCACCTTGCCGGTGGCGGTGTCGACGAACGGGCCGCCGCTGGTGCCGCCCGGGAAGGAGGGGCAGTCGATGCGGCGCTGGAAGGTGTCCTGGCGGGCGGTGGCGTTGGTGCAGAGGATGGGCGCCTCGGTGCCGGCGGGGTAGCCGTACAGGCGGGTCTGGGCGGTCCAGGAGGCGTCGGTGCCCAACGGGTTGCCGCCGACCACGTCCTCGATCCGGCGGCCGCCCTGGGGGGCGACCCGGAGGATCGCGAAGTCCTCGTCGGGGTCGCTGCCGGAGCGCCAGCCGTCCGCGGTGTAGATCTTGGTGACCTGCCAACTGCCGTACGGGGTCTGGCCGTCACGATAGCCGGGGGCGAAGGTGACGCCGTCGGCGGTGTCGAGGCAGTGGGCGGCGGTGAGGATCAGGTCGCGGCCGGGGCTGTCGATCACGCTGGCGGTGCAGACGTGGTTGCCGGGGCCCGCGGCGCCGGTGAACAGCGCGCCGACCCGGTTGGCCTCGGGGCCCGCGGCGACGGCGGCGGTGACGCCGAGGGTGACGTCCGGCGGGGCGGTCGGCATGAGTTGGCGGGGCGCGTCGCTCGGGTCGATGGACTGGGCGGCGCGCTGCAGCTGTTCCTCCGCCTCGGACGGCGTGGGGCTGGGCGTCGGGCTCGGCGCCGCGGGGACGACGGTGGCCGCGGCGCTCGGGGCGGAGTCGGCCGACCCGGCGAAGGCACTGTCGTTCGAACGCGCGGTGTTGGCGGAGAGCAGGCCCACCGCCGCTATCGCTCCGGCCACGCCGACGGCGAGCACGGAGGTGACGACGACGGGTCGGAGCGAGCGGCGGCTGCGCGCCCTGCGGTGGCGTCCCAATCCTCGGCCCCGTTCCTGCCCGGTCGGCGGTCAACGCGGTGTCCACGCCGGGGACCGGCGTGGACACTGATACTGAACACTCAAAATATGCGCTGCCGAGCTGGAAATGCCGTGATGGGTGTCTGGGAGACTCGTGAGATTTCCGACGGCGGACAGCAGGTTCTCATGAACGGGCGCCGGAACGGGATCGACACCCTGAGTGCCGCGGCGTCAGGCGAGCACCTGCGCCTCGTCGGACTCGGCGGTCCTGCCCTCGGCCTCGCCCGGCGCCGGGCGGTGGTTGATCATCAGGAACGCGATCACCGCGGCCGCCAGCAGGATGCCCATCGCGACGGTGGTGGCCACCGTGTAGCCGTGCACCGCGCCCACCGCCTGGGTGGCCGGATCGGCGGCGTTGCGGCCGGCCACCGCCAGGTAGGTCGCGGTGGCACTGGCGGCGATGGTGTTGAGCAGCGCGGTGCCGATCGAACCGCCCACCTGCTGGGCGCTGTTGATGATCGCGGAAGCCGCGCCGGTCTCGTTCGGCGGGACGCCGAGGGTGGACAGGCTCATGGTCGGCATGAAGACCAGGCCCATGCCGAAGCCGAGCAGCAGTTCGGCGGGCAGCACCATGGTGCCGTACGGGCTGTCGACCTGGAGCTGGGTCAGCCAGGCCATGCCGCCGGCGCCGAACAGCAGCCCGGGGACGACCAGGTTCCGGGACGGGACGCGGGTCATCAGCCGGGAGGCGATGCCGGTGGCGGCGAGGATGATCGCGGCGGTCATCGGGAGGAAGGAGACGCCGGCCATGACCGGCGAGTACCCCTTGATGCCCTGCAGGTAGTAGGTGAGGAACAGGAACAGGCCGTACATGCCGATCACGGCGAGGCCGACCGAGAGCGCGCCGCCGGCCCGGTTGCGGTCGCTGATCAGGTGCATCGGCAGCAGCGCGTGCGCGGTGCGGCGCTCGACGAGGGCGAAGACCGCCAGCAGGACGACGCCCAGGCTCAGCGAGCCGAGCACCAGCCAGTCGCTCCAACCGCGGGAGACCGCTTCGGAGGTGCCGTAGACGATGGCGAGCAGGCCGCCGCAGCCGAGCACCGCGCCTGGCAGGTCTAGCGGGATGCGGTGCGCGCGGTCGATGTGGTCGCGCTGCAGCAGGTAGTACGCACCGATCGCGGCGGCGATGGCGATCGGGACGTTGACGTACAGGCACCAGCGCCAGGACAGGTACTCGGTGAGCAGGCCGCCGGTGATCAGGCCGATCGCGGCGCCGCAGCCGGCCAGAGCGCCGAAGACGCCGAAGGCGGTGGCGCGTTCGCGCGGGTCCTTGAAGGTGGTGGAGAGCAGCGACAGCGCCGACGGGGCGAGCAGGGCGCCGAACGCGCCCTGCAGGGCGCGGGCGATGAACAGCACCGCGCCGGTGGTGGCGAAGCCGCCGAGGGCGGAGGCGAACGCGAAGCCGAGCAGGCCGATGATGAAGGTCCGCTTGCGGCCGTACAGGTCGCCGATCCGGCCGCCGAGCAGCAGGAGTCCACCGAAGGCCAGCAGGTAGGCGGTGATCACCCACTGGCGGTTGCCGTCGGAGATGCCGAGCGCCTTCTGCGCGGACGGCAGGGCGATGTTCACGATGGTCGCGTCGAGCACGATCATCAGCTGGGCGATGGCGATGACCGCCAGGGCCCACCAGCGGCGCGGATCCGCCGCCTGGGAGTCGGGGGCGTGCTGGGGGGTCACCGTAGGGCCGCCTTCCGCAGATCGGGAGTGGGGCAAGGGAGCGCACGGCGCTTCCTCCACACAACTCCCGGTCAGGGAGAAGGGCAAGGCGGTATGTCCGGTTGTGTCACGATGTGGGACGGTGTCCCGGATGTCCGGCCGCATCGGCCACCCGGGACGGCTCCCGGGCTACAGCGCGCTGAGCTCGGTGACCAGGTCGTCCAGGCCGAGCGAGCCCTGGGAGAGCGCCGCCATGTGCCAGGCCTTCAGGTCGAACTCCTCGCCGCGGGCCTCCGCCGCCGCCCGCGCCGCCGCCCGGCCGCGCAGCCAGGCCCGCTCGCCGAGCTTGTAGCCGATCGCCTGGCCGGGCATGCCCAGGTAGCGGACCAGCTCGCTGTCCAGGAAGTCGACGGACAGGCCGCAGTACTCGCCGAAGAACTCCCGGGCGTTCTGCGGGTCCATCGCCTCGCCGGGACGGAACGGCGAGTCGGCGGGGAAGGACAGTTGGGCGTGCATGCCGATGTCGACGATCACCCGCAGCGCCCGCATCATCTGCGCGTTCAGGTAGCCCAGCCGGTGGCCGGGGTCGGTCAGGTAGCCGAGCTCGTCCATCAGCCGCTCCGCGTACAGCGCCCAGCCCTCCAGGTTGGCGCTGACGCCGCCGAGGGTGACCTGGTAGGTGGAGAGCCGGTCGGCGACGTGGGTCCACTGGGCGAGTTGCAGGTGGTGACCCGGAACGCCCTCGTGGTACCAGGTGGAGACCAGGTCCCACACCGGGAAGGCCTCCCGGCCCAGGGTGGGCAGCCAGGTGCGGCCGGGGCGGGAGAAGTCCAGCGACGGCTGGGTGTAGTACGGGGCGGCCGCGCTGCCGGCCGGGGCGATCCTCGACTCGACCCGCAGCAGCGGCTCGGCCAGGTCGAAGTGGACGCCCTGCAGGTCGGTGATGGCCTGGTCCATCAGGCCCTGCAGGTACTCCTGGACGGCCTGCTCGCCCCGGATCGCGGGACCCTCGGTCTCCAGCCACTTCATCGCGCGCATCGGGGTCTCCCCCGGCCGCACCTTCTCCGCCTCAGTACGCATCTGGGCGTCCAGCTCGTGGAACTGCTCCCAGGCCCAGGCGTACGCCTCGTCCAGGTCGAGCTCGGCGCCGGTCCAGTAGCGCACCCAGCGGGTGTAGCGCTCCCGGCCGACCGCGTCCGGGGTGTCGGCCGCGGCCGGGCCGTAGACGTCGCGCAGCCAGTCGCGCAGTTCGGCGAGGGCGGCGGTGGCCTGCACGGCGGTGGCGGTCAGCGCCTCCCGCAGGTGCTCCGGCGCGGGCCGGACGAACTCGGCGAACCAGCCGCCCTCCCGCTCGCCCGCGATCCACTCGCCGAACTGGCCCACCACGGTGGACACTTGACGGGGGCCCGACAGCAGCCCGCGGCGGATGCCCTCCTCCAGGGTCTCCTGGTACTGCTCCAGCGCCAGCGGCACCCGGGCCAGCCGGCGGCCCAGCCGCAGCCAGTCCTCGTCGGTGTCGGTGGGCAGCAGGGTGAAGACCTCGCGCAGGTTGTGCACCGGCGAGCCGAGGTTGCGCACCGCGCGGAACTCCTCGCCGGCGTCGTGCACCGCCAGCTCGGCGGTCAGGCGTTCGCGCAGCAGTCGGGCGCAGCGGCGCTCGGCCTCGTCGTCGGCGGCGCCCGCCGCCTCCGCGGCGTCCAGCGCGGCGAGGGTGCGGCGGGAGAGGTCGGCGAGGGCGGCGGAGCCGGCCGGCGAGAGGTCGGTCAGCCGGTCGTCCTCCGGGTTGAGCCCGAGGTAGGCCGCGGTCAGCGGGTCCAGTTCGGCGAGGGCGCGGACGTGGTCGTCGGCGATCCGGCGCGGGGTGGGGCCGTCCGTATGAGGAGTGATCAGTTCATGAACCATCCGGCCATCCTGTCGCAGCCGGTGGCGAATTCAACCCCTGTCGGTCCCCTGTGTGGTCAACCTTCGACTCGCCGTCAGCGAACGCACGGTGCGCCACGGGTCCCAGGTCGGCCGTCCCCGGGTGATCGGCTTGAACGCCAGCCCGATCAGCACCGAGCAGAAGTGCCCCAGGTCGGTGAAGGTGTGCGAGACCAGCAGCGGCACCAGGTAGAACCCCACCAGTGCGACCCCGTACACCCACCGCCAGGCCCCGGCGAAGGCGTACGTGAGCACGCCCTCGACCCCGGCCAGCGCGTACGAGACGCCGACGTCGATGGTGCTCGACATGTTCTCCGGCAGCACGTGGTGGTGCACGCCCCAGGCAACCACGCCCTCGCTGACGAAGGTCGCCACCACGTGCGCGGTCAGCGCCACCGTCAGCCAGCGCCAGGTGCCCAGCCAGCGCTCGGCCGGGACGTGGAAGAGGTGGAAGACCACGAAGTAGAACGCGAAGTTCGCCTGCTCCGTCCAGATCAGACTGGCCAGCAGCGCGTGCACCGGATGGGACGTCAACTGGTCGATGTTGGTGGACCGCTTCTCCAGGAAGAAGTCGAGCGTGCCCGGGTCCATCCGGGCCACCACGAAGCTCGTCATCGCCAGCACCGCCAGCCACACGTACGTGCCCGGGGACTTCCGGATCCACTGCCAGACCGCCCGCAACCACCGCACCGGCCGCTCCTCGCCGCCCAACCGCTGACACCTGGTCACATTCTGCGGTCGGCCGACCGCTCCCGCCCGGCAGGCGCCGGCCGGAGACGGCCGTGCTGGGAGGGGTGCGACGGCCCGCCGGACGATTACGCTGGCCCGCATGGCAGCGACCCCGTCCCCGCTCGAGGACCCCACCGCCGCGGAGCGCCCCCGCCGCGCCGCCTACCGCCGACTGCCCGTCCAGCAACGGCGCGAACAACTCATCGCCGTCGCCCTCGAACTCTTCGCCTCCCGCCCGCCCGAGGAGGTCTCCCTCGACGACGTCGCGGAGGCCGCCGGGGCCTCCCGCCCACTCGTCTACCGCTACTTCGCCGGCGGCAAGCAGCAGCTCTACGAGGCCGCCCTGCGCAGCGCCGCCACCGAACTCACCGCCCGGTTCTCCGTCGCCGACGCCACCGGCACCCCCACCGAGCAGCTCGGCGCCGTGCTCCGGCGCTACTTCGCGTTCGTCGCCGAGCACGCGGCGGGCTACGGCGCGCTGCTGCGCGGCGGCTCGGTGGCGGAGACGGCGCGCACCTCGGCGATCGTCGACGAGGTGCGGCGCGCCGCGCTCCGGCGCACCCTGCGCCACCTCGGCGTCCGCGAGGCCGGGCCGCGGCTCACCCTGCTGGTCCGCTCCTGGATCTCGGTGGTCGAGGCCTCCGCGCTCAGCTGGCTCGACGAGGGGCGGCAGATCCCGGTCGACTCGCTCTGCGACTGGCTGGTCGACCAGTTCGTGGTGATGGCCGGCGCGACGGCCGTCCGCGACGCCCAGACCGCGGAGGTCCTGCACGGCTGGCTCGCCCTGGAAACGGCGGACAGCCCGGCGGGAGTCCTGATCGGACGGCTACGCGACATAGGCCTTTAGGGGCCCGGGGAACGGCGGGGGTGCGTGGCGGCGAGGGTCACTGGGCGCTGCAAGGTCTCGGCGCATGGACGTCTCCGAAGACCTACCGCCGGACTGAGACCGCACCGCCACTCGCCTCGCAGTTCCCCGAGCCCCTGAAGACCTATGCCTGGCCCAGCGTCAGCGATTGCCGGCCCAGGCCCTCGACCTCCAGGGTGAGCTTGTCGCCCTCGCGGAGGAAGGGGGTGCCGGGGCGGCCGAGGGTGACGCCGGCGGGGGTGCCGGTGACGATGATGTCGCCCGGGTCGAGCCGCATGAAGTGGCTGAGGTAGCGGACGATCTCGTGCACCGGGAAGATCATGTCGGCGGTGCTGCCGTCCTGGCGGAGTTCGCCGTTGACCCAGAGGCGCAGGGCGAGGGCCTGCGGGTCGGGGACCTCGTCGGCGGTGACCAGCCAGGGACCGAGCGGGGTGAAGGTCTCGGCGGACTTGCTCTTGTCCCACTGGCCGCCGCGGTCGAACTGGAAGGCGCGCTCGGTGACGTCGTTGACGGTCGCGTAGCCGGCGATGGTGGCGGCGGCCTCCTCCGCGGTGGCGAGGTAGCGCCCGGTGCGGCCGATGACGACGGCGAGTTCGACCTCGTAGTCGGTCTTCTCGCTGCCGCGCGGGATGAGCACCTCGTCGTTGGGGCCGGCCAGCGTGTTGACGGGCTTCAGGAAGACCACCGGCTCGGCCGGGATCGCGGCGCCGGCCTCCTCCGCGTGGTCGCGGTAGTTGAGGCCGATGCCGACGATCTTGCCGGGGCGGGCGACCGGCGGGCCGATGCGCTGTCCGGTGAGGTCGACCACGGGGAGGGCGGCGAGGTCCACCGTCGCGGGGTCGAAGGCGGCGAGGAAGTCGCCGTCGAGGTCGGCGGTGAGCGGGGTGAGGTCGTGGGCGGTTCCGTCCGGGGCCAGTACGACCGGTCGTTCGCCGCCCGCGGGGCCGATGCGGAGGAGCTTCACTGCCCATCACCACCTGGTTCGTCTCGTGCGGGCGGGCCGAACCCCGCCCCCGGTCTCCGAGGTATATCAACCGGCGGCGGCGACGGAACAGTGGTGACGGCTCGGCGAATTCCTCCCAAACGGGGCGGAGGGGGTGCGGCCCGAATCAGCGCGCCGCACCCTTGACAGCACGCGGACGGTCAGGTTTCGCGCTGCGGGCGGTAGTCGTCCTCGGAGACCCCGAAGGTCCAGGCGACGCCGGCCCGGGCGGTGCGGGTGCCGGGCGGGACGCGCAGGTAGTAGGTGCGGAAGGTGCCGTCGGGCTCCGCCGTGGAGTTGACCACCTCGACCATCACCACCGGTTCGTCGTCCGGGAGTTGGATCCGCCACAGGATGCCGGTCTCGTCCCGGTGGAGGGGTTCGGCGCCGGAGTCGGCGAGGTAGCGGTCGTAGCCGAAGTGCTCCAGCATGACGCGGCGCAGTTCGGCGTTCTCCTCGGCGCGGATCCGCTCGGCGGTGAGGCCGGTGAGCTGGTCGAGGAAGTCGGCGGGGACGGGCATGCCGCGCCAGGCGTACAGCGCGAAGCCGTCGGCGTACGCGAGGGCGGGGCCGTCGGCGCGGTCGAGCCGGCCGGCCTCGTCGCGGTGCAGGGCAACCGGGCGCTCGCTGAGCAGCACGGTGCGCTCGTACGGCCACCACCAGCCGGTCTGGCGGGCGACCGAGGCGAGGGCGGCGAGTGCCTCGTCGCCGGTGCCGGCGGTGTCGAAGGCGGCCAGCCAGGGGGCGTCGTGCTGGCCGGCCACCGCGTCCAGCAGGGCGAGCCGGATCTCGGCGCGGGCGTCGCCGGCGGTCTTCCGAGCGGCCTTGTTCTCCGGCTTGCGGGACTCCGCCCAGTCGAGCGGTTCGGGCTCGGGGGCGAAGTGGTCGAGCACCGCGGCGCGGACCCGCTCGGCGGGCAGGCTCGCGGTGGCGGCGAGTTCGGCGCCGGTGGCGCCCCAGATCTCGGTCCAGCCTGCCGGGCCGTGCGCGGTGAAGGCGCGGGTGCGGGCCCGCTCCCAGGCCCGGGTGCGGATCTGCTCGCGCACGCCGGCTCCGAACTCACCGCGGTGGGCGAGCAGGTCGGTGACGGCTGCGAGCGGCGACGGGTGCCAGCGGAACTCGACCGGCTCGGCCAGGCCCGCGGCCCGGTAGGCGTCCCGGACGGCCTGTTCGGCGGTGGCCCGGTCGGCCGGCCCGGTGGCGGCCGCGACGCCGCGCCAGTGCGCCACCGACTGCTCGGCCGGACGCCCGGTCAGCTGAGTGCTCATCAGTTCTGCTCCCTCATCGCTTCCGTCTGCTCGGTCCCGCACGATCCGTTCGCCACCGCGGCCGGTTCAGTCCGCCACGATGCGGACCGCGCCGGGCACGTACTCGCGCTGGCGGACCACCCGGAACCAGCCGCTGGGCAGGGCGATCACCGCGTGCTCCTCGTGCACCACCCGGCCGCCCTCCGGCAGGTGCAGCCAGGCGCGGCCGAACGGCCCGGCCTCGCGCACCAGTTCACCCGGGCCGACCACGGCGTGCGCGTGCCCGGTGACCTCGCCGAGGGCCAGCACCAGCCGGCCCCGGGCGTCCCGCGGCTGGCGCGGCAGCGCGGCCACCGTGGCGGGCACGGCGCCCTGCTCGACCGGCACGATCAGTACGTCGCCCTGGCGGTACACGGGACCTCCCGCTCTCCGGTCCGACGGTGTGTCGGACGCCCCGAACGGAAAGCTAGGCCCGGGGTCTGACACCGCGTCCCCCGTTCCCTCGGCTGTCCCCCGGGCCTGGTAGACAGGGTCCGGCCGCACGACGAGCAACGAGGAGCAGCGCATGGCGATCAGCCGGCACATCGAGGAGTTCCACGGCCTTCCGGTCACCGATTTCCGCGCCGCCGCGGACGACGGGAAGCTGCCGCAGCCCGCCGCCACGGCCTGGCGGATCGCGCTGGACTACGACGACGAGATCGGCTTCGCCGAGGTCTGGGAGCGGTTCCTGGAGACCGTCGCGGTGGAGCAGGTCACCGCGGTGGTGATCGGTTCCTGGTTCACGGACGAGCCGGACACCCTGACCGAACCGCTGGCCGCGGTGCTGGCCTCGGCCGACCGGCTGCCCGCGCTGCGGGCGCTGTTCGTCGGCGACATCACCTACGAGCAGTGCGAGATCTCCTGGCTGCAGATGTGCGACGTGACCGCCGTCCTGGAGACCTTCCCCGCGCTGGAGGAGCTGGTCGTGCGCGGCGCGAGCGGCGACTGGGACGGCGCCGGCGGCCTGGCCCTCAAGCCCGTGAAGCACGAGCGGCTGAAGGCGCTGCGCTTCGAGGCGGGCGGCCTGCCGGGCGCGGTGGTCCGCTCGGTCGCGGCCAGCGACTTCCCGGCGCTGGAGAAGCTGGAGCTGTGGCTCGGCGTCGGCAACTACGGCGGCGACTGGACGATGGAGGACCTCGCGCCGTTCCTGTCCGGCGCCAACCTGCCGGCGCTGCGCCACCTCGGCCTGCAGAACGCCGAGCAGCAGGACCGGATCGCCGCGCTGGCCGCGCAGGCGCCGATCGTGCCGCGGCTGACCGGTCTCGCCCTGTCGATGGGCGCACTCACCGACGAGGGCGCCGCGGCGCTGCTGGAGGGCCAGCCGCTCACCCACCTGAAGACCCTGGACCTGCACCACCACTACCTGACCGAGGGCATGCAGCAGCGCCTGCGGGAGGCCCTGCCCGGCGTCGAGCTGGACCTCTCCGACCAGGAGGACCCGAACGACAACTGGCGCTACGTCGCGATCTCCGAGTAGGCGGTCTTGACGGTGCGTCAGCTGGTCGTGCTGGGCTGCCCGGGGCAGCGACGGGTGGAACTGTTCACCGCCGCCGCCCGGGCGGCCGGACTGCCCGCGCCCGCGGTGCTGCCGTGGTCCGAGCTGCTGCGCGGGCGGTACGAGCTGCAGCCCGGCGCGGTGGTCCGGATCGACTCGCCCGGCGAGGACCCCGAGGCCGACCGGCTGCTGCGCGGGCCCGCGCTGGGCGCCGGCTACGCGGCCACCCGGGTCGAGGGCGGCCCCGCCTGGTACGCCGGGCTCACCGCCGCGCTGCGGGAGCTGGCGTCCCGACCGGGGGTGCGGCTGCTCGGCGACCCGGCGGAGATCGCGGTGATGTTCGACAAACGCCGCACCCACGCGCTGCTCGCCGCGGCCGGGGTGCCGGTGCCGCCCGCGCTCGACGGCGAACCGGTGGGCGGCTACCGGGAGTTGCGCGAGCGGCTGGCGGCGGCCGGACTGCACCGGGTGTTCCTGAAGCCGGCGCACGGCTCGTCCGCCTCGGGCGTGGTCGCGCTGGAGTTCGGGCCGCGCGGCCAGGTACAGGCCACCACCTCGGTTGAGCTGACCCCGGCCGGGTTGTTCAACTCGCTGACGGTGCGCCGGTACCGGTCGACGGCGGAGGTCGCCGAGCTGGTCGACCGGCTGGCGCCGGAGGGCCTGCACGTCGAGCGCTGGGTGCCGAAGGCCGGGCAGGGCGGGCGCTCCGCCGACCTGCGGGTGGTGGTGATCGGCGGCCGGGCCACCCACGTGGTGGTGCGGACCAGCCGCCACCCGATGACCAACCTCCACCTCGGCGGGCAGCGCGGCGAGACGGAGCTGGTCCGGGCGGCCGCGGGCGACGCGTGGCCGCGGCTGCTGGCCACCGCGGAGGCCGCCGCCGAGTGCTTCCCCGCCTCGCCGATGGTCGGCGTCGACCTGCTGCCGGTCTCCGGCTGGCGCCGGGCCCTGGTCGGCGAGGTCAACGCCTTCGGCGACCTGCTGCCGAACCTGACAGGCCTGCCCGACGGCCCGGCCGCCGGCCTGGACACCTACGCCGCGCAGCTGCGGTCCCCCGCATACGCCGAGGTGGCGCACCGCCCGGACGCGCACCGCCCGGACGCGCACCGCCAGGGGCGCGGGGAACTGCGCGAAGCGGAAGGGGAGCGCCCGCGAGATCGCGCCGACGAGGGCCAGTTGCACGTGGACGCGACCTGGCGGTAGGTGCATGGCCGCTCGCGCAGTTCCCCGCGCCCCTGACGGGGCACCGACCGTCAGCGCACACTCGCCCGACCTGAGAGACCCCACATGCCCCACCACGACATACCCGACATGAACGCCGTCGTCGGCTCGCACGACCTGCTGCTGGTCACCCTCGACACGCTGCGCCACGACGTCGCCGCGGAACTCCTCGCCGCCGGCCGGTTGCCGAACCTGGCGGCGGTGCTGCCCGGCGGGCGCTGGGAGAAGCGGCACTCACCGGGCAGCTTCACCTACGCCTCGCACCAGGCGATCCTGGCCGGCTTCCTGCCCACCCCGGCCTCCCCGGACGGGCCGCACCCGCGGCTGTTCGCGGCGCGCTTCGCCGGCTCCGAGACCACCGAGCCCCGTACCTGGGTCTTCGACGCCCCGGACCTGCCCACCGCGCTCGGCGCGGCGGGGTACCGCACGGTCTGCATCGGCGGCGTCGGGTTCTTCAACAAGCAGGGCCCGCTCGGCTCGGTGCTGCCGAACCTGTTCCAGGAGAGCCACTGGGCGCCGGAGCTCGGCGTCCCCTCGCCCACCTCCTTCGAGTCCCAGGTCGCCGTCGCGGAGCGGGTGGCCGCCGAGCAGCCGCCGCAGCAGCCGCTCTTCCTGTTCGTCAACGTCTCCGCCCTGCACCAGCCCAACTGGTTCCACCTGCCCGGCGCGACCCGCGAGGACGGCGACACCCGGGAGAGCCACGCCGCCGCGCTGGAGTACGTGGACGCCCATCTGGGCCGTCTGTTCGCCGCCATGACGGCCCGTCGGCCGTGCTTCGCCGTGGTCTGCTCCGACCACGGCACCGCGTACGGCGAGGACGGTTACACCGGTCACCGAATCGGCCACGAGGTGGTCTGGACCGTCCCGTACGCGCACTTCACCCTCCCCGCCGCGCAGGAAGCAGCCGAGTGACCACCGAAGCAGCGATCGCCCCGTACCAGTCGTACGTCTACGCCTACCCGCACAAGACGGCCTACCAGCCGCTCCGGGACCGGCCGTCGCTCGCCGAGCTCTGGCGCGGCGAGCGGCAGCACGCGCTCTCGCTCTACCTGCACGTCCCGTTCTGCGAGGTGCGCTGCGGGTTCTGCAACCTGTTCACCCGGATCGGCAGCCCCGAGGGCCTGACCACCGCCTACCTGGACGCGCTGGATCGGCAGGCCGGCCAGGTCCGGGAGGCGCTGGACGCGGATGCCCGGTTCGCCCTCGCCGCGTTCGGCGGCGGGACCCCCACCTATCTGACGGCGGGTGAGCTGGAGCGCCTGTGCGACATCGCGGAGCAGCGGATGGGCGCCGACCTGCGGGCCGTCCCGCTCTCCGTCGAGGCCTCGCCCGACACCGCGACCGCCGACCGGCTGCGGGTGCTCGCCGAGCGCGGCACCACCCGGCTCAGCCTCGGCGTGCAGTCCTTCCTGGACGACGAGGCGCGGGCGGCGGTGCGGCCGCAGAAGCGGGCCGCGGTGGAGGCCGCGCTCGGCCGGGTCCGGGACGCGGGCATCCCGGTGCTCAACATCGACCTGATCTACGGCATCGACGGCCAGACCGAGGCCAGTTGGCTGCAGTCGCTGGACGCCGCGCTGGCCTGGCGGCCCGAGGAGCTCTACCTCTACCCGCTGTACGTCCGCCCGCTGACCGGCCTCGGCCGGCACGCCGACGGGCCGTCGGCCGACTGGGACGAGCAGCGGCTGCGGCTCTACCGGGCCGGTCGCGACCATCTGCTCGCCGAGGGCTACGAGCAGGTGTCGATGCGGATGTTCCGCCGCGTCGGCGCGGCCACCGCGAGCGCCGGGGAGTACGCCTGCCAGACCGACGGCATGGTCGGCCTGGGCTGCGGGGCGCGCTCCTACACCTCGCGGCTGCACTACTCCTTCGACTACGCGGTGGACGCCCGCGAGGTGCGCCGGATCATCGACGGCTACGTGGCCGCCGAGGACTTCTCGCGCGCCGAGTACGGCTGGTGGATGACGCCCGAGGAGTCCCGCCGCCGGCACTTGGTGCAGTCGCTGCTGCAGGGCGAGGGTGTCGATCTGACGACCTATCGACAGCGCTTCGGCGCCGCCCCGGCGGAGGACTTCCCGGCCGAGCTGGCGGAGTTCGCGGCGCGCGGCTGGCTGGCCGACGGCGGCGGGGAGCGGCTGGTGCTGAGCGCGGAGGGGCTGGCGTACTCGGACGCGGTCGGCCCGCGGCTGTTCTCGGCCGAGGTGCGCGAGCGGATGGCGGGGTACCAGGCGAAGTGAGCGCGCTGACCGTCCTGTACCGCGGGCCGCTCTCCTCCTGCGACTACGACTGCCCGTACTGCCCGTTCGCCAAGCGGCGGGACTCCCCCGAGCTGCTGCGCGCCGACCGGGCGGCGCTGGAGCGGTTCACCGCCTGGGCCGCGGAGTACCGGCACGGGCCGCTGTCGGTGCTGTTCACGCCCTGGGGCGAGGGGCTGGTGCGCTCCTGGTACCGCAGGGCGATGGTCGAGCTGAGCCGGCTGCCGCACCTGGCGCGGGTCGCCGTGCAGACCAACGCCAGCTGCCGCACCGACTGGCTGGCCGAGGCCGACCTGGCCAAGCTCGCGCTCTGGGTCACCTACCACCCGGGCCAGGTGACCGAGCCGCGCTTCCTCGCCAAGTGCGCCGAACTCACCGCCCTGGGCGTCCGGTTCAGCGTCGGCGTGGTCGGGCAGCCGGAGCACCTGGCGGCCGCCCGCCGGCTGCGTGCCGCGCTGCCCGCGAGCACCTACCTGTGGGTGAACGCCGCCGAGGGCCGGACCTACACCGACGCCGAGGCCGCCGACTGGAGCGCCCTCGACCCGCTGTTCTCCTACAGCCGCCACCCGCACCCGTCGGCCGGCCTCCCGTGCCGCACCGGCGACACCGTGGTCTCCGTCGACGGCGAGGGCACCGTCCGCCGCTGCCACTTCGTCCGGCCCCCGCTCGGCAACCTCTACGACGACTCCTACCGCCGCCAACTCCAGCCCCGCCCCTGCCCGTTGGGCACCTGCGACTGCCACATCGGCTACGTCCACCTGGAGACCCTGCCGCTCTACGACGTCTTCGCCGGCGGCGTGCTGGAGCGCATCCCGCACGGCTGGTGAGGGAAGCGCTCCAGGACGGCGGGCGGGGTCAGCCGGTCTTGGGCAGGCCGGGCGGGTTGATCTCGGAGGTCTGCACCGCCTCGTTGTCCAGGCCCCAGCGCTTCAGCACCTGGGCGTAGGAGCCGTTCTTGATGATCTCGTTGATCGCCGCGTTGAGCGGCTGGACCAGGCCGCTGTCCTTCTTCGTGGTGGCGGCGATCTTGCCCAGCACCTGGTCGCCGGCGCCCGAGTAGGTGCCGATCACCTCGGTCTCGCCGGTCTGGGCGGCGTGGAAGGCGCTGGACGGGTTGGGGCCGAGCCAGGCGTCGATCCGGCCGGAGCCGAGGGCGAGGTAGTAGTCGGAGGCGTTCTGGTAGTACTTCACGTCGACCGGCTTGAGCCCGGCCTTGACGTTCTGGTCGTTCCAGGCGAGCAGCAGCTTCTCCTGGTTGGTGCCGGAGGAGACGCCGATGGTGTGTCCGGCGACGTCCTTCGGGCCCTTGACCGTCCAGCCGCTGCCCTTCTTCGCCTCGAAGCCGAGGATGTCGAGCCGGTAGGTGGCGAAGTCGTACTTCTCCTTGCGCGCCTCGGTGACGGTGATGTTGGTGATGCCGACGTCGTACTTGCTGCTGTCCAGGCCGACGAAGACGTTCTCCCAGGAGACCGGGTTGAGTTCGACCTTGAGGCCGAGCACGTTGCCGATCAGGTAGGCGAGGTCGGGTTCGGCGCCGATGATGGTCCGGTCGTCGGTGGCGTGGAAGTCCAGCGGGGGGACGGTGCCGAGCGAGTCGACGACCTGGAGGGTGCCTCGCTTTCTCACCTCGTCCGGCACGAGTGCCGCGATCGCGTCCACTTTCGGCGTGGTGACGCGGTTCTGATCGGGTGTCAGGTTGACCTGCACGCCGTTGGGGGCGGTGCTCGCCTTGGCGCCGGCCGAGCCGTCGGCGCTGCCCCCGGTGGAGCCGCAGGCGGTGAGCAGGAGGGCGGCGGCGAGCGTGAGCGCGGCCGGGGCGAGGGCGGGGCGGGCGAGCGCGGGGCGGGCGAGCGCGGGCATGGTGGAACTCCTTTGTGGGATAAGGGGTTTCAGAGGACCTTGGCGAGGAAGGCGCGGGTCCGGGCCTGGTCCGGGGCGTCCAGCACCTTGGCCGGCGGGCCCTGTTCGACGACCACCCCGCCGTCCATGAAGACGACGGTGTCGGCGACCTCGCGGGCGAAGCCGATCTCGTGGGTGACCACGATCATCGTGGTGCCGGCCCGGGCCAGGTCCCTGATCACGTCGAGCACCTCGCCGACCAGCTCGGGGTCGAGCGCGGACGTCGGCTCGTCGAAGAGCAGCACCTTGGGCTCCAGGGCGAGCGCCCGGGCGATGGCGACCCGCTGCTGCTGGCCGCCGGAGAGCCGGCGCGGGTACTCCTCGGCCTTGTCGGCGAGGCCGACCCGGGCGAGCAGCTCCAGGGCCCGCTCGCGGGCCTGCGCCTTGGGCACGCCGAGGGCGCTGACCGGGGCCTCGACCAGGTTCTCCAGCACCGTCAGGTGCGGGAAGAGGTTGAAGTTCTGGAACACGAAGCCGAGCCTGGTGCGCTGCCTGAGCACCTCGTGTTCGCGCAGTTCGTGCAGCTTGTCGCCGACGCGCCGGTAGCCGATCAGTTCCCCGTCGACCGCCACGTAGCCGCGGTCGAGCTTCTCCAGGTGGTTGATCGCGCGCAGCAGGGTGGACTTGCCGGATCCGGACGGGCCGAGGATCACCGTGACGGTGCCCGGCTCGACGCTGAGGTCCACGCCGCGCAGCACCTCCAGCCGGCCGAAGCTCTTGTGGACGCCGCGGACCTCCACCATCGCCGTGCCGCTCATGCTCGCTTCTCCCGGATCTCGTCGGCGGCGGCGCGCAGCCGCTGCCAGGGGGTGGGTGGCGGGTTGCGCTCGCTGCCGCGGGCGAAGTACCGCTCGACGTAGTACTGCGCGACGGACAGCACGGTGGTCAGCAGCACGTACCAGGCGGTGGCGACCAGCAGCAGCGGCACCACCCGTCCGGTGCGGCCGTAGATCACCTGGACCTGGTAGAAGAGCTCGCCGATCGCCATCACGTAGACGATGGAGGTGCCCTTGAACAGCGAGATCACCTCGTTGGCGGCGTTCGGCAGGATGCCGCGCATGGCCTGCGGCAGCACGATCCGCCAGGCCTGCCGCAGGCGCGGGATGCCGAGCGCGGCGGCCGCTTCGAGCTGGCCGGCGTCGACCGCCAGCACCCCGCCGCGGATGATCTCGGCGGCGTACGCGGCCTGGTGCAGCGCCAGGCCGAGGACGGCGGCGCCGAGCGCGCCGAGCAGGTCCATGGTGGCGAACGAGGCGAAGGTCGGCCCGAACGGGATGCCGACGCCGATCCGCTTGTAGAGGTAGGCCAGGTTGAACCAGAACACCAGCTGGACGATGAGCGGGATCGAGCGGAACGCCCACACGTACGTCCAGGCGAGGGTGCGCAGGATCGGGCTGCCGGAGAGCCGCAGCGCGGCCACCACCGCGCCCAGGGCGAAGCCCAGCACCGTTCCGTAGGCGGTGAGTTGGAGCGTCAGGCCGACGGCGCGCAGGATGCTGTCGGAGAACACGAAGGCGCGGAAGGTGGGCCAGTCCCAGCCCGGGTTGACGGCCAGGCCGTGCAGGAACTGGGCGATCAGCACCAGGGCTGCGACGCCGGCCGCCCAGCGCCACGGGTGGCGGGCCGGGACGACGCGCAGCCCGGCCGGGTCGTCGCCGGGTGGTCGGAGCGCCGGCCGAGCCTCAGGGGTCGTGGTGGTCATCGGGGCTCCAGGTCAGGGGTGCTCGGGAGGGTTGATCCGCGACTCGGTGATCGCCGAGTCGGCGGTGCCCCACTTGGCGAGGATCTTCTGGTAACTGCCGTCCTTGATCAGCTCGTTGACCGCCGCCTGGAACGCCGGGGTGAGCGGCGAGCCCTTCCTGAACGCGAACCCGACGTCCAGCCGGTGGAACTCGCCCAGGAAGCGGGTGTTGGCGCTCGGCTGGGCGGCCTGGTAGCGCAGCCCGTTGATGGTGGACATCACCACGTCGATCCGGCCCTGCTGGAGTCCGGTGACCACGGCGCCGTTCTCCGAGAACGACTTCACCTCGTACGGCTTCTTGCCGGCCTGCGCGCAGACGTCCTTCCTGGCGTTCAGGGTCGCCTCGAAGGTGGTGCCCGCGCCGGTGCCGACCACCAGGCCGCACAGCTGCACCAGGTCGGTGACGGAGGTCAGCTGCTTGTTGTCGGCGCGGACCCCGAAGCCCTGGCCGTCGTCGATGTAGGTGACGAAGTCGATGGTCTTCAGCCGGGCCGTGGTGACGCCGAAGTTGCCGGTGCCGACGTCGTACTTGCCGCTGCCGAGTGCGGGCAGGATGGTCTCGAACGCGGCGTCCTCGCGCTGGACGGTCAGCCCGAGCTTCCGGGCGACGGCGTTCGCCAGGTCGACGTCCAGACCGGCCGGCTCCTTCTTCGCCGGGTCCGGGTAGTACGCGGTGGGCGCGGTGCCGACCGCGCCGCCCAGCCGGATGCTGCCGGCCGCCCGCACGTCGGCGGGCAGCAGCGCGGCCGCCGCCTCCGACCTGGTGACACCCGCCACGACGTCCTGGCTCGGCGAGACGCCGACCGGGGCGGCGCTCGGGGCGGCCGGTCCGGAACCGCAGCCGGCCAGGGTGAGCGCCGTGAGGACGGCCAAGGCGGCGGGGAGCTGACGCTTCATCGGATCGGTGCCTTTCCCGCCGGGTCGACGGCGAGGTGCTTCTCGAACGGCAGCGGTCCGATCTCCAGTGGATCGGCCGTGACGTCGAACAACGGGGTGTAGCCGGTGGCCAGGTAGAGGCCCCTGGCCTCGGGCTGGCGCGGGCCGGTGGTCAGGAAGATCCGCCGGTAGCCGGCGGCGCCGGCGGCGCTCTCCAGTTCGGCGAGCACCCGGCGGCCGAGGCCCCGGCGGCGGTGCTCGGAGCTGGTCCACATCCGCTTCAGCTCGGCGGTGTGCTCGTCGTAGCGCCGGAAGGCGCCGCCGGCCACCGGCAGGCCGTCGAGCAGCAGCAGGAGCAGCAGGCCGTGCGGCGGCGTGAACTCCTCGGCGGGGTAGCGGGTCATCTCCTGCTGGGCGCCGGGTCCGTAGCGGGTGGTGTACTCGTGGGTGAGTTCGCGGATCAGCGGGGCGGTGAGCGGGTCCCCCAGCGCGACCCGCTCCACGGTCAGCGCACTCACGCCGCAGCCGCCGAGCCGTCGGTCGCCACGCTGTCGGCCGCCTTCGCGGCGTCGCGCTTGGCGACCTCCTCGCGCACGATCGGGATCACGTACCGGCCGAAGTCGATGGCGTCGCCGACGTGGTCGTAGCCGCGGGCGGAGAGGATGTCCACGCCCAGGTCGTAGTAGTCGAGCAGGGCCTGGGCGACCGTCTCGGGGGTGCCCACCAGCGCGTTGGAGTTGCCCGCGCCGCCGGTGGCGGCGGCGGTCGGGGTCCACAGCGCCCGGTCGTAGCGCTCCCCGGCCTCGGCGATCTCCAGCAGCCGCTGCGAGCCGGTGTTCTCCGGCCCGGCGCCGCCCGCGCGGCGGCGGTCCGGCCCGGCGGCGGCGCGGCGCGCCCGGATCGCCGCGACCGTGCGGTGCGCCTTCTCCCAGGCGAGTTCCGCGGTCGGGGCGATGATCGGCCGGAACGCCACCTGGATCCGCGGCGGTTCGGTACGGCCGGCGGCCCGCGCGGCCGCCTTGACCAGCTCGATCTGCTCGGCCGTACGGGCCAGCGGCTCGCCCCACAGGCAGTAGACGTCGGCCTCGGCCCCGCCGGCCGCGTAGGCGGCGGGCGAGGAGCCGCCGAAGGAGACCCCGGGCCGGGGCTGCTGGAGCGGGAAGACGTCCGAGACGAAGTCGTTGAAGCGGTAGAACTCGCCTTCGTGGTCGAAGGGTTCGCGGCTGGTCCAGGCGCGCTTGACGATCCCGATGTACTCCCGGGTGCGGTCGTAACGGCGGTCCTTCGGGACGAAGTCGCCCTCGCGTTGCTGCTCGTGGTCGTTGCCGCCGGTGATGAAGTGGACCGTGAGCCGACCGCCGCTGATCTGGTCGAGGGTGGCGAAGGTCTTGGCGGCGAAGGTCGGGTAGGAGACGTTCGGGCGGTGCGCCAGCAGGATCTGGAGCCGGTCCAGCTTGGCGGCCAGGAACGCCGCGGCGGCGGCGGGTTCCGGGGAGCCGGCGGCGTAGGCGAACAGCACCCGGTCCCAGCCGTGGTCCTCGTGGGCGCGGGCCAGGCGCAGGGTGTAGTCGCGGTCGAAGGCGGCGGTGGTGCGCGGGGTGGTCTCCGAACCGTCGCCGGTGGCGGCGATTCCGAGGAACTCGACGGGCATGGCGGTGGGGCCTTCCGGGTCGGCTGAGGACGTGCCGGGGCAGGCCGGGGCAGGGCCTCGGCGGGCGGGCACGGCGGTGGGCTCGGCGCGTGACGGGGCGCCGGCAGAGCGAGCACGATCTCGAAACAGGCGGCAGCGGATGCCTGATGCGCCGTCAGGACAGGACGGCTTCCGGGCCCGCGACGGGGCGACCGAGGGAGGACTCCCGAAGGAGAAGGGGGCCGGTCAGACGGCCCGCTGCCGAGTCAGCCGCAACACGCTGCGGACCACACCCGACCGAAGTCGATGTGGCCTCGCGTGACCAGGGCGGGCAGCTCGGCGTTCATGCCGAACAGTTGAGCAGCGTGCCCGGCGATCCGTCAACCCGGCTTCCAGATGCCGGAATCGGGTGCTCCTTGACACCGCCGCCTCGCTCACCCGTACGATCGGGACAGAGCGAGAACTGCCCGGGCCCGGTCCGACCGCCGCCCGGAACAGCCGTGTTGAGGGACACGGCGCGCGTGAGTGACGGCATGTGGATTCCGCCTGCCCCGCCGCCCCTGGAGCCCTCCATGGCCTCGCCCTCCGGCGTCCTGAGCGCCGCCCGCCCCGCCGAACCGCCCCCGCCGGAGACCGCGGCGCTGCCGATCGTGCCGCGCCGCCGCCCCCTCCGGTACGCGAGCGGCGGCCTCGCCCTGCTCGCCGCCGCCCTGGTGGCCCGCTCGCTCGCCGCCAACCCGGCGTTCCAGTGGGACGTGGTCGGCGGCTACCTGACGTCCGCCGCGATCCTGCGCGGCCTGCTGCTGACGCTGTGGCTGACCGCCGCCGTCACCGCCCTCGGCTTCGCCCTCGGCACCGCGCTGGCGGTCGCCCGGCTCTCCGGCAACCCGGTTCTGCAGGGCCTGAGTTGGACCTTCGTGTGGATCTTCCGGGCCACCCCGCTGCTGGTCCAGCTGCTGTTCTGGTTCAACATCGGGGCGCTGTACCCGACGCTCTCGCTCAGCCTGCCGCTCGGCCCGGAGCTGTTCGCCGTCCGGACCGTCAACCTGCTCGGGCCGGTGCTCACCGCGCTGATCGGCCTGACCCTGCACGAGGCCGCGTTCGCCGCCGAGGTGGTGCGCAGCGGCGTCCTCTCGGTCGACCAGGGGCAGTTGGAGGCCGCCGCCTCGCTCGGCCTGGGCCGCGGGCGGGTGCTGCGCCGGATCGTGCTGCCGCAGGCGATGCGGGCGATCCTGCCGCCAGCCGGGAACATGCTGATCGGCACCCTCAAGGGCACCTCGGTGATCAGCGTGCTGGCCGTCCACGACCTGCTGTTCTCCGCCCAGCTGATCTACAACCAGACGTACCAGGTGATCCCGCTGCTGACCGTCGCCACGCTCTGGTACGTGGTGGTGACCAGTGTGCTGTCGGTCGGCCAGTACTACCTGGAACGGCACTTCGCCCGCGGCGCCACCCGCGCCGGACTGCCGCCCACACCGTGGCAGCGGACCCGGGCCGTGCTCGGCCGACTGGCCGGACGGTGACCGCGGTGCCCGTCCTGGTCGTCGTCGGCGCCGGGCCGCGGGGCACCGGCCTGCTGGAGCGGATCGCCGCCAACGCCCCCGAACTCCTCGCCCCCGGAACCGGGTTGGACATCCACCTGGTCGATCCGCACCCGCCGGGCGGCGGCCGGATCTGGCGCAGCGAGCAGTCCCCGCTGCTGCGGATGAACTCCATGGCCGAGGACGTCACCATGTTCACCGACGAGCGCTCCACGCTCGAGGGCCCGGTGCGCCCCGGCCCCTCGCTGGCCGAATGGGCCGCCGCCCCCGAGCAGTTCGCCCCCTACCGGCCGACCGCCGACCCGGCGGTCGACGAGGAGCTGCGCGCCCTCGCCGCCACCGACTTCCCCACCCGCCGCGCCCAGAGCGCCTACCTGGACTGGGTGTTCCGCCGCGCCGCCGACGAACTCCCGGACAACGTGCGGCTGTTCGTCCACCAGGACACCGCCCGTCGGATCACCGGGGACCCCGAGGGACCGCAGCGCGTCCACCTCACCGACACCGTGCTGCTCGCCGACCGGGTGGTGCTCGCCCTCGGCCACCTCGACTCCGCGCCCGGCCCCGACACGGCCGCCGCCCGTGCCTTCGCCGGCCGCCACGGCCGCACCTACCTGCCGCCCGCGTTCACCGCCGACACCGACCTCGCCGGGCTGGCCCCCGGCGAGCCGGTGATCGTGCGCGGTCTGGGCCTGGCCTTCGTCGACCTGGTCGCGCTGCTCTCCGAGGGTCGCGGCGGGCACTTCACCCCGCGCCCGGACGGCGGGCTGCGCTACCACCCGTCGGGCCGCGAGCCGGTGCTGTACGCGGGCTCCCAGCGCGGCGTGCCGTACCACGCCAAGACCGGCTACCGCCTGCAGGGCCCGCCCCCTCCGCTGCCGCGCTACTTCGGGCCGGACACCGAACTCCCGCCCGGGCCACTGGAGTTCCGGCGCGACCTGTGGCCGTCGATGGCCAAGGAGATCGGCTTCGGCTACTACCACGAGCTGTTCCACGGCCACCCCGAGCGCACCACGCTGCCCTGGGACGCCTTCCTCGCCGGGTACGACCGGGTCGACTGGTACGGGCCCGAGCGCGAGGCACTGGTCGCCGCCGCGGTGCCCGACCCGGCCGACCGGCTCGACCTGGAACGGCTCGACCGCCCACTGGCCGACCTGCGGACCGGCAGCGCCGACGAGCTCCGCCACCGGCTGCACGCCCACCTGCGCGCCGACCTGGCCCGCCGCTCCGACCTGCGGCACAGCGCCGACCTCGGCGCCTTCCTCGCCCTGCTCTCGCTGTACGGCCAGCTGGTCCGGGTACTGGCCGAGCACCCGCTCACCGCCCGCTCCACGGCCGCCGAACTCGACGGCTGGTGGGCCGGCTTCTTCTCCTTCTACGCCTCCGGCCCGCCCGGCTTCCGCCTGGAGCAGCTGCTCGCCCTCTCCGACGCCGGCCTGCTGCACTTCCTCGGCCCGGAGCTGGAGGTCGCCCTCGACGAGGAGCACGGCACCTTCCGCGCCTCCTCCCCCGCCCTGCCCGGCCACCGCGTGCACGGCACCGCGCTGGTCGACGCCTTCCTCCCCCGGCACGCCCTCGACCGCACCGCCGACCCGCTGCTGCGCCACCTGCTGCGCGAGGGCCGGCTGGACGAGGAACTCCTCACCGACCCGGACCAGCACACCTACCGGTCCGGCCTGATCCGGACCGATCCCGACGCCCGGGTGCTCGACCCCGCGCTCGGCGGCCGCCCGCACCCCCGCCGGACCGCCCTCGGCGCGCCGACCACCACCCGCGCCCCCGCGGCCTTCGCCCGGCCCCGCACCGACGCCCCGTCCTTCCGGCAGAACGACGCCGTCGCCAGACGGCTGCTGACGGAGCTCCAGAAGGAGGGGTGAGCACGCCGGTCCCGCACCGGCGTCCGGCCGCACGACAGCCGTTCGCCCACCCGATACGCTCGCAACACACCGAGCCCTCCGGAGAGTCCCGCCATGGCCAAGCAGCCCCCGCACCGCGATCCCGTCCAGGACGAGCCCCGGGTGGGCCCGCCCGCGCACGCGGCGGCGGGGTTGCCGGCGATCGGGCACACGCTGCGGATGGCGGGCGAGCAGATGTCCCCGCGCCGGGTGCTGGCGACGCTGCGGAAGGTCAACCAGCAGGGCGGGTTCGACTGCCCCGGGTGCGCCTGGCCGGAGCCGGACAAGCCGCACCTGGCGGAGTTCTGCGAGAACGGCGCGAAGGCGGTCGCCGAGGAGGCCACCGAGCGGCGGATCACCGCCGAGTTCTTCGCCGCCCACCCGGTCGCCGAGCTGGCCGAGCGCTCCGGCTACTGGCTCGGCCAGCAGGGCCGGTTGACCGAGCCGATGCTGCTGGCGGAGGGCGCGAGCCACTACGCGCCGATCGGCTGGGACGACGCCTTCCGGCTGATCGCCGAGGAGTTGACCGCGCTCGGCTCGCCGAACGAGGCGGCGTTCTACACCTCCGGCCGCACCTCCAACGAGGCGGCCTTCGCGTACCAGCTGTTCGCCCGCCGGCTCGGCACCAACAACCTGCCGGACTGCTCCAACATGTGCCACGAGTCGTCCGGTTCGGCGCTCACCGAGACCCTCGGGGTCGGCAAGGGCAGCGTCCACCTGAAGGACCTCTACCAGGCCGACCTGATCATCGTCGCGGGCCAGAACCCCGGCACCAACCACCCGCGGATGCTCTCCGCGCTGGAGCGGGCCAAGCGGGCCGGGGCGAAGATCGTCAGCGTCAACCCGCTGCCCGAGGCGGGCCTGGAGCGGTTCAAGAACCCGCAGAACGCGCGCGGCCTGGTCGGCGGCGGCACCAAGCTCACCGACCTGTTCCTGCAGATCCGGCTCGGCGGCGACCTGGCGCTGTTCCGCGCCCTCAACCACCTGCTGCTCACCACCCCCGGCGCCGTCGACGAGGCCTTCATCGCCGAACACTGCGCCGGCTACCCGGAGTTCGCCGCCGAGGCGGCCGAGCTGGACCGGGCCGCCACCACGGACGCCACCGGCCTGCCGTGGGAGCAGGTCGAGGAGCTGCACCGGCTGGTGCTCGGTTCGAAGAAGATCATCGTCTGCTGGGCGATGGGCCTCACCCAGCACAAGCACGCCGTGCCGACCATCCGGGAGGTCGTCAACTTCCTGCTGCTGCGCGGCAACGTCGGCCGCCCCGGGGCCGGCGTCTGCCCGGTGCGCGGGCACAGCAACGTCCAGGGCGACCGCACCATGGGCATCTTCGAGCGGCCCGCCCCCGCGTTCCTGGACGCGCTCGGCAGGGAGTTCGCCTTCGAGCCGCCGCGCGCGCACGGCTACGACACCGTGGACACCATCCGGGCGATGCGCGACGGCCGGGTCAAGGTGTTCTTCGCGATGGGCGGCAACTTCGTCGCGGCGAGCCCGGACACCGACGCCACCGAGGCCGCGATGCGCCGCTGCCGGCTCACCGTGCACGTCTCCACCAAGCTGAACCGCTCGCACGTGGTCACCGGCGCCCGCGCGCTGATCCTGCCCACCCTGGGCCGCACCGACCGGGACTGGACCGACGCCGGCGCCCAGTTCGTCAGCGTCGAGGACTCGATGGGCATGGTGCACTCCTCGCGCGGCGGCCTGCGCCCGCCCGCGCCCGGCCTGCTCTCCGAGGTGGCGATCGTCGCCCGCCTGGCCCGCGCCGCGCTCGGCCCGCAGGACACCGTCCCGTGGGAGGACTTCGCCCGCGACTACGACACCGTCCGGGACCGGATCGCCCGCGTGGTGCCGGGCTTCGACGACTTCAACGCCAAGGTCCGCCGCCCCGGCGGCTTCACCCTGCCGCACGCCCCGCGCGACACCCGGACCTTCCCCACCGCGACCGGCAAGGCCAACTTCACCGTCAACCCGCTCACCGCACCCGAGGTCCCGGCGGGCCGGCTGCTGCTGCAGACGCTGCGCTCGCACGACCAGTACAACACCACCGTGTACGGCCTCGACGACCGCTACCGGGGCATCACCGGCGGCCGCCGGGTGGTCCTGGTCAACCCCGCCGACGCCGCCGAACTCGGCGTCTCCGACGGTCAGTTCGTCGACCTGGTGGGCGAGTGGTCGGACGGCGTGGAGCGCCGCGCCGAGCACTTCCGGGTGGTCCACTACCCGGTGGCCCGCGGCGGCGCGGCCGCCTACTACCCGGAGACCAACGTGCTGGTGCCGCTGGACTCCACCGCCGACATCAGCAACACCCCGACCTCCAAGGCCGTGGTGGTCCGCCTGGAGCCCCAGCAGGCCTGACGCACCGTCAACTCCGCGGCGGGACCGGCATTCACCCCGGACCCGCCGCGGACCCGGACTAGCCGGCGGACGGCGAGCCGGAGCCCGTGCCGGTCGAGGCCGAGCCGGAGGCCGAGCCGCTCGCGGAGGCCGCGGCGGTGGCCGAGGCCGAACCCGTGCGCGCCATCGAGGCCGACGACGACGCCGAGAAGCTGGCCGACGCCGAGTCCGACGCCGTGGCCGAGGCGGTGGTGCCCGGCGTGGCCGACGCGCTGCCGCCGTCGCTCGGCGACGGCGCCGAGGTGGCGCCCGGCGAGTCCGAGGCGCTCGGCTGCGGGGTGGGGCCGGCGGAGCCGCCCGGCGTGGCCGGGTCGGTCGGGGTGGCACCGCCGGTCGGGGTGCCGGTGGCCGGCGGCGGGGGCGGCAGGGTGGACGGCTTGGCGGGCGCGATCCGGACCGAGCCGATCGGCACGTCCGGCACCTTCCAGCCGCCGCCCGCGTCGTCCGCCACGTCGTCCGGGTCGGGACGGACCGCGCCGAGGATCGGCATCGCACCGATCTGCGAGACCTTCACCACGTCGCCGGTGTGCGGCGCCTGCACCATCAGGCCGCCGCCGATGTACATCGCGATGTGGGTGGCGCCGCCGAAGTAGACGATCAGGTCGCCGGGGCGGATCTGGTTCAGCGGGACGTGCTGCAGCTGCGCCCACTGCTCCTGGCTGGTGCGCGGGATGCCCCGGCCGGCCGCCAGCCAGGCCTGCGAGGTCAGCCCGGAGCAGTCGAACACGTCCGGCCCGTCACCGCCCCACACGTAGTCCTTGCCGAGCTGGGCCAGCGCGAAGGCCACCGCCTTGCGGCCCTGCGCGGACGGCGTGCGCTCGCCCTTGCCGAGCGCCCCGGAGGCCAGGAAGGCCAGCTGCGCCTGGTCGGCGCGCTGCTTCTCCAGCACCTCCAGCTCGCTGCGCTGCGCGCCGGTGAGCGAGCCGACCAGCTGCTCGACCTGGTTCAGCTTGGTCGCGACGTCGTTCTTCGCGGCCTGTTGCTGCGCGGCGAGCGTCTGCGACTCCGCCAGCGCCTGCCGGGCGGCGAGCTGCAGCGCGTTCAGGGTGTCCCGGTCGGCCTTCAGCCGGTCGAGGAAGGCCTTCTGCGACCGCCCGGCCGAGTCCAGCAGCTCGGCGATCAGCACCGCCTCGTACGGGTCCTTGGCGAGCAGCAGTTCGGCGTAGCCGGAGACCTGGCTGTTGCGGTACTGGGCGGCGGCGAGCTGGGCGGCCAGGTCGGAGCCGGTCTCCACCGCGGCCTGCTGGCGGACCACCCGGTCGTTCAGCTCGGCGAGCGTGGCCTGCTGCTCGGTGAGCCGGGCGGCGGTGGTGTTGTACTGCTCGGTGGCGGCCTCGGCCTGCTGGTACAGGTCGTGCAGCTTGTCCAGCAGCGGGCCGAGGGTGTTCTTGGCGTCGGCCAGCGGGTCGGCCCCGGGGGCGACGGTCGGCGCCGTGATCGGGGCGCCCGGCTCGGGCGCGGCGTACGCGGCCGAGGCGAACGGCAGGCTCAGCGCGGCGGCGGCCAGCACCGCTCCGCAGCGCAGGGCGGCACGCACCCACGGCCGTAGGCCAGAAGACTCCGTGCACTGCCCAGCCCCCATCGACCGGCCCTCCCCTGATTGTCCGTCGGCGATCTGCGCCGAATCCTGCCACGTGGGGCCGTCTTCCCGTCAGGGGGTATCGGGGCGACTCGGTGAATTCTCATCCGGCCCGGCGTGTGAGAACACTCTCACCCGGAGCCCCGACCTCCATGGAAACCCAACGGCCCGGCCAGTCGGACGTCACCAACGGAACCCCGACTCCGTTCGTAGTTAACCTCCCGTTCACCGAGGCTTCCTACGGTCGCCGAGGACAGCAACGTCAGTCCGACCACTACGACGATTGTTTGGGTATGGAACACATCACGTTCCTGGTGGCCGTTGTGATCATCACGGCGCTCGCCTTCGACTTCACCAACGGCTTCCACGACACCGCCAACGCGATGGCCACCTCCATCGCCACCGGCGCCCTCAAGCCCAAGGTGGCCGTCGCGATCGCGGCGGTGCTGAACTTCGCGGGCGCCTTCCTCTCGGTGAAGGTCGCCACCACCATCTCGGGCGGCATCGTCAACGAGAAGTCCGGACTGCAGCCCTCGATCATCTTCGCCGCCCTGGTCGGCGCGATCCTGTGGAACCTGCTGACCTGGCTCAAGGGCCTGCCGTCGTCCTCCTCGCACGCCCTGTACGGCGGCCTGATCGGCGCCACCGTGGTCGGCGTCGGCCTGCACGGCGTCAACTTCTCCACCGTGGTCTCCAAGATCCTGATCCCCGCGGTCGCCTCGCCGATCGTGGCGGGCCTGGCCTCCTGGGGCGCCACCAAGCTGGCCTACCTGATCACCCGCGGCGCGCCGAAGAAGTCCACCGAGAAGGGCTTCAAGCGCGGCCAGATGTTCTCCTCCTCGCTGATCTCGCTGGCGCACGGCACCAACGACGCGCAGAAGACCATGGGCATCATCACGCTGACCCTGGTGTCGGCCGGTGCGCTGCACAAGGGCGCCCAGCCGCCGACCTGGGTGATCGTCAGCGCCGGTCTGGCCATCGCGCTCGGCACCTACATGGGCGGCTGGCGGATCATCCGCTCGATGGGCTCCGGCCTGGCGGACATCCGGCCGCCGCAGGGCTTCTCCTCGGAGACCGCCGCGGCCACCGTGATCCTGACCTCCTCGCACATGGGCTACGGCCTGTCCACCACCCAGGTCTGCTCCGGCGGCATCATGGGCGCCGGCCTCGGCGGCCCGTCCGGCAAGCTGCGCTGGGGCATGGTCCGCCGCATGGTCTACACCTGGGGCCTGACCCTGCCGGCCGCCGCCGCGGTCTCCGGCGCCGCCGCCTTCGTCGCCGACCAGGGCGACTGGGGCGTGGCGCTGGTCGGCCTGGCGCTGGTGCTGGGCGCCGGTTCGATGTGGCTGCTCTCCCGCCGCCAGCCGGTGCACGCCGACAACGTCAACGAGACCACCCAGGTCGAGGTCCCGGTCACCGCCGCCCCGGCCGCCCCCACCACCACCATCGCGGCCTGAGAGGACGTCAGCCATGCAGATCAAGTGGGCCGCACTGGCCGAGACCGCGGGCGTGAGCCTGGCCGTCACCCTCGGGGTGGTCGTCGTCTTCGCCCTGGGCAACCTCGCCCTGTCCCGCCGCGAGGCCGCGGTGGCCTCCGGGGCCACCGGCAAGGGCGTCCCCGCCCTGGTCGCCGCCGGCGTCTGCTTCGCCGCCTGCGCGGCGGTGGTGGGCTACGGCATCTCGCTGATCGCCTCCAAGTAGGCATCCGCGCACCGCACGACGAAGGGCCCCGCCGGATTACCGGCGGGGCCCTCTCGCGTGCGTCGCGCGCTCAGTCGGCGACCAGCTCCGCGGCCTTGGGGGCGTCCGCGGTCGCGGCCCGCTCGTCGGCGGCGGTGCGCAGCGGCACCTCGCGGATGAACAGCACCAGCAGGAAGCCGACCACCGCGAACGGGGCGGCGACCAGGAAGACCGTGCCCACGCCGTGGCCGAAGGCGTCGGTGACCAGCGGGACGATCCGCGCGGGCAGCTTGTGCAGGTCGGGGATGCCGTCGCCGCCGGCCCCGGCGGCCGGCAGACCGGCCTTGGCGAAGTTCTCCGCCAGGTAGGAGGCGACCTTGTTGCCGAGCAGCGCGCCGAGCGCGGAGACGCCCATCGCGCCGCCCATGGTGCGGAAGAAGGTGACCACCGAGCTGGCCGCGCCGAGCTCGTGCCGCGGGACGGTGTTCTGCACCGCGAGCACCAGGTTCTGGCTGGTCAGGCCGAGGCCGACGCCGGCCACCGCCATGTAGAGCGCGAGCAGCGCGTAGGAGCTGTCGTCGCGGGCGGTGCCGAGCAGCGCGAGTCCGACCGCGAGCATCAGCGTGCCGCCGACCAGGAAGCCCTTCCAGCGGCCGTACTTGGTGATCAGGCGGCCGCCGATGGTGGAGGAGAGCGCCAGGCCGAGGATCATCGGCAGGGTGAGCAGGCCGGCCTGGGTGGGGGTCTTCTCCTTGGCGAGCTGGAAGTACTGGCCGAGGAAGGTGGTGGTGCCGTACATCCCGACGCCGACGAAGGCGCTGGCCAGCGCGGCCAGCGCGACGGTGCGGTGGCGGAACAGGTCGAGCGGGATCAGCGGCTCGGCGGCGCGCTTCTCCACCAGCACGAAGACCAGGGCGAGCAGCAGTCCGCCGCCGACCATGGCGGCCGTCTGCCAGGAGACCCAGGCGTAGTTCTTGCCGGCCAGCGAGATCCAGATCATCACCAGGCTGACCGCGGCGGTGATCAGCACCGCGCCGAGGTAGTCGATCTTCGGCTTGCGGACCGGCTGCTCGGGCAGCTTCAGGGTGCGCTGCAGCACCAGGACGGCGACCAGCGCGAACGGCACGCCGACGTAGAAGCACCAGCGCCAGCCGAGCCAGTCGGTGTCCACGATGACGCCGCCGATCAGCGGGCCGCCGATGGTGGCGAGCGCGAAGACCGCGCCGAAGTAGCCGCTGTACCGGCCGCGTTCGCGCGGCGGGACCATCGCGGCCAGGCAGATCTGGCCGAGCGCGATCACGCCGCCGGCGCCGATGCCCTGCAGCACCCGGCAGAAGATCAGCATGCCGATGGACTGCGAGAGGCCGGCCAGCGCCGAGGAGATCACGTAGATCACCATGGCGATCTGCACCAGCAGCTTCTTGCTGACCAGGTCGGAGAGCTTGCCCCAGAGCGGGGTCGCGGCGGTGATCGACAGCAGCGCCGCGGTCACCACCCAGGTGTACGCGGACTCGCCGCCGTGCAGGTCGGTGAGGATCCGCGGCAGTGCGTTGGAGACGACGGTCGAGGAGAGAACGGCCACGAACAGGCCGAGCAGCAGGCCCGAGAGGGCTTCGAGGACTTGTCGGTGGGACATCTGGGCCTGGGGAGTCGGCGGCATGGGGTTCCTTCGCCTGAAATTTCGTTGCCTGAAGCAACTATACGTCGATAGTTGACTAAGACAACTTTCTTCAAATTCAGGTAAAGGAATCCCCCGCGCCGCCCGTCAGACCCCCTCGGTCAGCTCGTTGAACCGCTCCAGCAGTTCGGCGAAGCGGCGCAACTCGGCCGGATCCCAGACCTCCAGGCGCGAGCGGAACCGGGCCATCCGCTCCGCCCGCGCACGGACGAACCGCTCCTCCCCCTCGGCGGTCAGCGAGACCAGCGAGGCCCGCCGGTCCAGCGGGTCGGTCTCCCGGCGCAGCAGCCCGAGCTCCTCGATCGCCTTGATCTGCCGGCTCACCGTCGCCTTGCCCACCCCGAAGTGCAGCCCGACGTCGGTCACCCGGGCCCGCCCGGCGTCGTGGATGAACCCGAGCAGCGCGTACGCCCCCGCCTCCAGCTCCGGGTGGACCAGCCGGGAGACCTCCGCCGCCCGCGCCCGACTGCGCCGGAACAGCGTCAACACCTCGCGCTCGACGTCCAGGAACGCCTGCTCGACGGGGGTCTGCACACCGGGGGCCTCGTTCATGGCGCTCAGTATCGCGCAGCTCGCGCCTCCCCCTCCCCGGAACTAGTTCATGTTATGAAGTATCCGTTTCGCCCGTATTGATCCACTCCTGGAGGGAGAGGCCCCGCCATGGCAGAGCCCGGAACGGGATTCGCGGCGGACCTTCGGGACGCGGTTACCCCGCGCGCGTTCCTGCTGGTCGTCGCCACCCTGCTGCTCCAGCTCGGCTTCATCACCTCGTACGTCGGCGCCCTGCACCACCCGACGCCGCACCAGCTCTCGATCGCCGTGGTCGCCCCCGAGCAGGTCGCCGGGAAGCTGACCGCCGCCCTGGAGGCCGTCCCGAACGACGCGGTACGCGCCTCCACCGCGCCCGACCAGGCCACCGCCGCGTCCCGGATCAAGGACCAGAAGATCTACGCGGCCTGGGTCGTCGACCCGACCGGCACCAAGGACGCCCTGCTGGTCGCCGACGCCCGCGGACCGGCCGCCGCCACCGCGGCCGAGGAGATCGTCGGCAAGCTGGCCGCCACCCAGGGCCGCACCATCGCCGTCGAGGACACCATCCCGCTGGCCGCGGGCGACGCGGAGGGGCTCTCCTCCTTCTACCTGGTGGTCGGCTGGTGCGTCGGCGGCTACCTGGTCGCCTCGATCCTCGGCATCAGCGCCGGCTCCCGGCCCGCCAACAGCGGCCGCGCGGTGCTCCGGCTCGGCACGCTGGCGCTCTACTCGGTCGCGGCCGGCCTCGGCGGCGCGCTGATCACCGGCCCGATCCTGGACGCGCTGCCCGGCTCGATCGCCGCCCTCACCGGCCTCGGCACCCTGGTGGTCTTCGCGGTCGGCGCCGTCACCATGGCGCTGGAGTGCCTGTTCGACGTGGTCGGCATCGGCCTGGCGGTGCTGGTCTTCGTGGTGCTGGGCAACCCCAGCGCGGGCGGCGTCTTCCCACCGCCGCTGCTGCCCGCGTTCTGGCGGGCGATCGGCCAGTGGATCCCGAACGGCGCCGGCACCTCGGCCGCCCGTTCCATCGCCTACCTGGACTCCACCAACCTGACGGTGCCGTTCCTGGTGCTGGCCGCCTGGGCGGTGATCGGCGTCGCGGTGACCTTCCTCGCCGTGGCGGGCGGCCCGCGGTTCGGCCGCCCGCTGCCCGGGGGGCGCTGACCGTCCGTCAGACCCGTTCCGGCTCCCGCCCGGGCCGCTCCGGCTCGGCGGGGGCCTCCCCCTCGGACAGCCGGGTGAAGACGAACCGGCTCATCGCCCAGAAGCGGAAGACCATCGCCACCAGCGTTCCGATGATCATGCCGCTGAGGAAGTCCGCGATCTCCTGGGTCAGATGGCTGACGTCCGGCGTCCGCAGGTCGAGGACGTACCGCGACAGCGCCAGCGGGATGTCGTTCACCAGCACCGCCAGCCCGCTGACCACGAAGAACAGCACCGCCTCGCGCTGCTTGCCGACCGCCCGGAAGGACCACTGCCGGTTCAGCACGTAGGAGATCACCGTGGTGACCACGGTGGCGATGGTCAGCGCCACCACCGGCTTGTTCTGGCAGACCGTCAGCTTCAGCCCGAAGTTGATCAGCATGGTCAGCAGGAAGCAGGTCCCCCCGACCATGAGGAACTTCACCAGCTTGCGGTGCTTCACCAGGAACGGGCGGTAGCGCTCCGGCACGGCGGCGAGCACCCGCTGCGTAAGGGACGGCATGCGGGCAGTCTGCCACGCGTCCCGAGCACGAACCACCACGGGCGCGGAGCTCGCCCGCGCCCGTGGTGGTTTCCGGTCAGGCCGCGGCGACCAGCACCTCGGCCGGCTCCAGGGCCAGCTTCAGCACCTCCCGCACGTCGGCCACCGGGTGGACCGTCAGCCGCTCCAGCACCTCGTCCGGGACGTCGTCCAGGTCCGGCTCGTTGCGCTTCGGGATGATCACCGTGGTGATCCCGGCCCGGTCGGCGGCCAGCAGCTTCTGCTTCACCCCGCCGATCGGCAGCACCCGCCCGGTCAGCGACACCTCACCGGTCATCGCCACGTCGGTGCGCACCTTGCGGCCGGACAGCAGCGAGGCCAGCGCCGTGGTCATGGTGATGCCCGCGCTCGGACCGTCCTTGGGCACCGCCCCGGCCGGCACGTGCAGGTGGATGCCCCGCTCGCGCAGCCCGGTCACCGGCAGCTCCAGCTCGGCGCCGCGCGAACGCAGGTAGGAGAGCGCGATGTGCGCCGACTCCTTCATCACGTCGCCCAGCTGGCCGGTCAGGGTCAGCCCGGTCGAGCCGGTCTCCGCGTCCGCCAGCGAGGCCTCGATGTAGAGGACGTCGCCGCCGGCCCCGGTGACCGCCAGCCCGGTCGCCACGCCGGGCACCGCGGTCCGGCGCTCGGACGGCTCCTGCGCCGCCTCCGGCACGTGGTGCGGCCGGCCGAGCAGCGCTCGCAGGTCGTCCGCCCCGATCGCGGCGGGCAGCTCGCGGCCGCCCAGCTCGGTCTGGGCCGCGACCTTCCGCAGGATGCGCGCGATCGACCGCTCCAGGTTCCGGACGCCCGCCTCCCGGGTGTACTCGGCGGCCAGCCGGCGCAGCGCCGCCTCGTCCACCGCGACCTGCTCCGCGCTCAGCCCGGCCTTCGCCAGCTGACGGGGCAGCAGGTGGTCACGGGCGATCGCGACCTTCTCGTCCTCGGTGTAGCCGTCCAGCCGCACCAGGTCCATCCGGTCCAGCAGCGGCTCCGGGATGGCCTCCAGCACGTTGGCGGTGGCCAGGAAGACCACGTCCGACAGGTCCAGCTCGACCTCCAGGTAGTGGTCCCGGAAGGTGTGGTTCTGCGCCGGGTCCAGCACCTCCAGCAGCGCCGCCGCCGGGTCGCCCCGGAAGTCCGAGCCGACCTTGTCGATCTCGTCCAGCAGCACCACCGGGTTCATCGACCCGGCCTCCTTGATCGCCCGGACGATCCGGCCCGGCAGCGCGCCCACGTACGTCCTGCGGTGGCCGCGGATCTCCGCCTCGTCCCGGACGCCGCCCAGCGACACCCGCACGAACGAGCGGCCCATCGCCCGCGCCACCGACTCGCCCAGCGAGGTCTTGCCCACGCCCGGCGGACCCACCAGCGCCAGTACCGCGCCCCCGCGCCGCCCGCCGATCTGCCCGAGCCCGAGGTCGGCCCGCCGCTTGCGCACCGCCAGGTACTCGACGATCCGGTCCTTCACGTCGTCCAGGCCGGTGTGGTCGGCGTCCAGCACCGCACGGGCGCCGGCGATGTCGTACGCGTCCTCGGAGCGGGTGCTCCACGGCAGCTCCAGCACGGTGTCCAGCCAGGTGCGGATCCACGACCCCTCCGGCGACTGGTCGCTGGAGCGCTCCAGCTTGTCGACCTCCTTGAGCGCCGCCTCGCGCACCTTCTCCGGCAGCTCGGCCGTCTCCACCCGCGCCCGGTAGTCGTCCTCCTCGGTGCCCGACTCGCCGTTCAGCTCGGCCAGCTCCTTGCGCACCGCCTCCAGCTGGCGCCGCAGCAGGAACTCCTTCTGCTGCTTCGCCACGCCCTCCTCGACGTCCTTGCGGATGGTGTCGTTGACCTCCTCCTCCGCCAGGTGGTCGCGCAGCAGGCTCAGCGCGTACTCCAACCGGGCCAGCCGGTCCGCCTCCAGCAGCACCTTCAGCTTCTGCTCGGCGGTCGCGAACGGCGCGTACCCGATGTTGTCGGCCAGCTCGCCGACGTCGTCGATCGCGGCCACCCGGTCGACGATCTGCCACGCCCCGCGCTTGCGCAGCCACTTCGTGGACAGCGCCTTGTACTCCTTGACCAGCTCGGCGGCCCGCCCGGCCACCGGCGTCCCCGGGTCCGACTCCCGGAACGGCGTGGTCTCCACCCACAGCGCCGCCCCCGGCCCGGTCGTCCCCGCGCCGATCCGCACCCGGCGCACCGCCCGCACCAGCGCCGCCGGGTCACCGTCCGCGAGCCGGCCCACCTGCTCGACCGTCGCCAACGTGCCTACCGCCGCGTACGACCCGTCCAGCCGCGGCACCAGCAGCACCTGCGGCTTCCCACCCCCGTTGCTACCCGCCCGGGCCGCCTCCACGGCAGCCCGCACCTCGGGATCCGAAAGCTCCAGCGGAACCACCATGCCGGGGAGCACCACTTCGTCGTCGAGCGGCAGCACGGGCAGGGTGAGCGGAGTGGACGTCGATGCCATGATCTCTCCCCAGTCAGTGAACTTGAGCTGACCTGACTAAGGTTTGGCGCCCGGGGATTGTTCCCCCGCCCGTGTTCACCGTCAGAGAACGCAGAAACCCCGCGCACCACAGGGGCGCTGGGGGTACCTCCCAGCCCCTCATGGGGCTGGGGGCGGAACTGCGCGAGGCGGAAGGCGCGCGTCTGAAAGATCGCGCTACGAAGACTCAGTTGCCAGCGATCGCGACCCCGCAGGAGCCAACGCCGGCTCGCGGAGCGCCCGTCGCGGCCCCCTCGGCCCCCGCCCTCGCAGCAGCGGCCACAGCGAGATGCCCACCGCCAGCGCCGCCGGGTGCCCGACCGAGGTCACCAGGTCCGGGTCCGACGCCACCTGGTGCGCGATCAGCGCCAGCCCCGCGCCGAGCGCGATGCCCCGCCCGGCGGGTCGCAGCAGCCCGGCCAGCGCGCCCAGCGAGGTGAGGACGCCGTAGCTCACCCCGATGTCCATCGCGTCCAGCAGCCCGGGCTCGGCCCGCCCGTCCGCGACCACCGCGACCACCACGCCCTGCGAGAGCAGCGTCGCGACGATGTGCCCCGCCGCGAAGACGCCGAGCGCGCGCAGCGCGCCGACCCGGCGCTCCAGGGGTGCGACGGTCAGCAGGAAGGCCCAGAAGTACGGCATCCACACCGGCCCGGCGACCCACAGCCCGGAGCCCACCAGCGAGAGCATCGGGTGGGCGAGCAGGTTGTGCGCGTCGGTCGAGGAGAGCGACTGCAGCCGGTGGACGGTGTCCGTGTCGCCGAAACGCGCGAACAGCGTGGTGCCCAGCAGCAGTGCGAGGTAACCGAGCGCGAACGGGTTCGCACGGGGGGTGGGGATCGCCCGCAGGCCGGGTCGAATCAGTCGTCGTCGCAGTTCCGCGCTGGTCATGGTGCCTCCCGAACGCCTGTCGTGCCCACGATACGGGTGCCGACTGAGAGGTGTCTGAGGAAGTCCTGTGAAGACCTCGCCCGCCGCACCTGCCGCTCGCACACGTACCGTTACAGCTCGGTAGTGCTGCGGGTAAGGTATCGGCCCGTGCCCGTCCGATCGGGAACCTGCCAAACACGGAGGCGGCGCGCGCAGGCGGTCCGTGACCGGAAATTCCTCCGGTCCGCCCGCCCTGGCGGCGACGGCGTCCGTACCCTGCGAGCAGGAGCATCGGCGGGCGGGGCACGGCCCACGACGGATGAAGACGACTACGAGCGGAGCCCGCTGTCCCCACAGGCAGCCGGCCCGCAGCCCTGGGGGCGGTGGCGTGACCGTGACAGAGATCCAGCAAGAGCCCATGAACAGCGGCCCGGTGGGCACCCAGCGACGGGTGCTCGTCGTGGAGGACGAGCCCACGATCGCCGAGTCCATCGCGGCCCGGCTGGGAGCCGAGGGCTTCAAGGTGGCGGTGGCCCACGACGGGCCGGGCGCGGTGGACGGCTTCCACACCTGGCAGCCGGACCTGGTGGTGCTCGACATCATGCTGCCGGGCTTCGACGGCCTCGAGGTGTGCCGTCGGATCCAGGCCCAGCGCCCGGTGCCGGTGCTGATGCTGACCGCCCGGGACGACGAGACCGACCTGCTGGTGGGTCTGGGCGTCGGTGCGGACGACTACATGACCAAGCCGTTCTCGATGCGCGAGCTGGCGGCCCGGGTGAACGTGCTGCTGCGCCGGGTGGAGCGCGCCCAGCAGGCGGCCCGCACCCCGGCGCTGGGCAGCCTGCGCTTCGGCGAGCTCGAGATCGACCACGTGCAGCGCCGGGTGCGGCTGGGCTCGGGCGACGTCCACCTGACGCCGACCGAGTTCGACCTGCTGGCCTGCCTGGCGGCGCAGCCGCGCGCGGTGCTGACCCGCGAGCAGCTGCTGGCCGAGGTGTGGGACTGGACCGACGCGTCCGGCACCCGCACCGTGGACAGCCACGTGAAGGCGCTGCGCCGCAAGATCGGTGCGAGCTGGATCCGCACGGTGCACGGCGTGGGCTACGCGCTGGAGGCACCGCTGTCCTGACCGGACGGCGCCGGTTCGGGCCTCCGGGGGGCCCGCGCGGCGTTCCGGTCGTTCACGGGGGACGAGTCCTAGGGACACCATGACCTTTCCACAGCAACGCAACGGGGAAGCCGAGCTCACCCCGCAGCCCCCGCTCGCGGTGCGCGCGGCGCGCCGGGTGTGGGCCGACATCCGCCCGTTCGACCCGGTGCGGTCGATCAAGGGCAAGCTGGCCCTGCTGGTGGTCGTCTCGGTGGTGCTGGCCACCGGCATGGTGGTGGTGGCTATCTGGTCGGAGACCCAGATCCGGGTCATCATGATCTTCTCGCTGATCGCCTCGCTGCTGTTCATGCAGTTCCTCGCGCACGGGCTGACCGCCCCGCTGCGGGACATGACGGCGGCGGCCCGGGCGATGGCCGAGGGCGACTACAGCGCCCGGGTCGAGGTCGCCTCGCGGGACGAGATCGGCGAGCTGGCCGACACCTTCAACCGGATGGCGGGCGACCTGGAGGCCGCCGACCGGCACCGCCGCGAGCTGATCGCCAACGTCTCGCACGAGCTGCGCACGCCGATCGCGGCGCTGCGCGGGGTGCTGGAGAACGTGGTGGACGGCGTGGTGAAGGCGGACCCGAAGACCCTGGGCACCGCCCTGGAGCAGACCGAGCGGTTGGGCCGCCTGGTCACCCACCTGCTGGACCTGTCGAAGCTGGACGACGGCGTGGTCCCGCTGGACACCCGCCCGTTCCTGGTGCGCCCGTTCCTGGACGGCGTGCTGCGCGGGGTGACGGTGGACGGCGCGGTGGCCGGCGGCGCGTACGCACGCCGCGAGGACGTCCGCCTGGCGCTGGACGTGCAGCCGGACCGGCTGACCGCGGTGGCGGACGAGGAGCGGCTGCACCAGGTGGTGGCCAACCTGGTGGACAACGCCTGCAAGCACTCGCCGGAGGGCGGCACGGTCACGGTGCGGGCCCGCGCGACCGACGACGGCGGCCTGCTGCTGGAGGTCGAGGACGAGGGCCCCGGCATCCCGCCGGCCGACCGCGAGCGGGTGTTCGAGCGGTTCGGGCGCAGCGGCTCGCCGACCGCGCTGGGCCCGGGCAGCGACGGCGGCACCGGGCTGGGGCTGGCGATCGCCCGCTGGGCGGTGGACCTGCACGGCGGCCGGATCCGGGTGGCGGAGGCGGCCGAGGGCTGCCGGATCGAGGTCACCCTGCCGGGTGAGAGCGCGGTTCCGGCATAGTTTGTCGCAGAACTGGTACAAACCGGGGCCGAACCGTTGTCGGACCGAGCCCGAAGGACCTGCCAAGTGGTCCAGACCATTGGTTTTGTCCGATTTTCGGCGACTATCAACCGGTATGGAAATGGGGTCAGTTCCCACCTTTCCGGCATCTCTAACGCTCAGATCAAGCCAAATTCCGACCCCTTGATGTGATCTGGGCGACGCCTGACCGCCGGGGACTGCGCGATCACTCGTCGGAGGCGTAGCCTTAATCCCCGCTGTCCACCATCCCAAAAGGAAGCGGAAGAGGGCGGTTGCCCCGTGTCGCCACACCAAGAAACCCCCAGCTCGGCAAGCTCCACTGGCTTCGGCCCCAATGAGTGGCTCGTCGACGAGATCTACCAGCAGTACCTCCAGGACCCGAGCTCGGTTGACCGGGCCTGGTGGGACTTTTTCGCCGACTACAAGCCCGGTACCGAGGTGACTTCAGTGACCCAGGCCGCAACCCCGGTCGGCGCCCCGCCGACCCCCGTTGCCGCTCCCGCTGCCGCTGCTCCGGCCGCGTCCGCCCCCGCTGCTCCGGCGCCCGCCGCACCCGCCCCGGTGGCCGCGCCCGCGCCGCTGCCGGCCGCGCCCGCCGCGCCGCCCGCGCCGAAGGCCGCCGCCCCGGCCGCGCCGAAGGCAGCCGAGGGTCCGGAGCTGGTCCAGCTGCGTGGCCCGGCCAAGGCCGTGGCCACCAACATGGACGCCTCGCTGGAGGTTCCGACCGCCACCTCGGTGCGCGCGGTGCCCGCCAAGCTGTTGATCGACAACCGCATCGTCATCAACAACCACCTGCAGCGCGCCCGCGGCGGCAAGGTCTCCTTCACCCACCTGATCGGCTACGCGCTGGTGCAGGCCGTGAAGGCCAACCCCGCGATGAACTACAGCTACAAGGTGGAGGACGGCAAGTCCTACCTGGTGAAGCCCGAGCACGTGAACCTGGGCCTCGCCATCGACCTGGTCAAGCCGAACGGCGAGCGCCAGCTGGTCGTCGCGGCCATCAAGAAGGCCGAGACCCTCGACTTCTTCGGCTTCTGGCAGGCCTACGAGGACATCGTCCGCCGGGCCCGCGCCAACAAGCTGACCATGGACGACTTCACCGGGGTCACGGTCTCGCTGACCAACCCCGGCGGCATCGGCACCGTGCACTCCGTGCCGCGCCTGATGCAGAACCAGGGCACCATCGTCGGCGTCGGCGCGATGGAGTACCCGGCCGAGTTCCAGGGCTCCTCCCAGGAGACGCTGGCCCGCCTGGGCATCTCCAAGATCATGACGCTGACCTCGACCTACGACCACCGCGTCATCCAGGGCGCGGCGTCGGGCGAGTTCCTGCGCTCGATCCACCAGCTGCTGCTGGGCTCGAACGACTTCTACGACGAGGTCTTCGAGTCCCTGCGGATCCCGTACGAGCCGGTGCGCTGGGCCACCGACGTGGCGACCACCCACGACGACGAGGTCAACAAGACCGCCCGCGTCATCGAGCTGATCCACTCCTACCGGGTCCGCGGCCACCTGATGGCCGACACCGACCCGCTGGAGTACAAGCAGCGCAAGCACCCCGACCTGGACGTCGTCCAGCACGGCCTCACGCTGTGGGACCTGGAGCGCGAGTTCGCGGTCGGCGGCTTCGGCGGCCAGAAGATGATGAAGCTCCGCGACATCCTCGGCCTGCTGCGCAACACCTACTGCCGCACCGTCGGCATCGAGTACATGCACATCCAGGACCCGGCGCAGCGCACCTGGCTGCAGGAGCGCCTGGAGAAGCCGTACACCAAGCCGGAGCGCGAGGAGCAGCTGCGCATCCTGCGCCGGCTGAACTCGGCCGAGGCGTTCGAGACCTTCCTGCAGACCAAGTACGTCGGGCAGAAGCGTTTCTCGCTGGAGGGCGGCGAGTCGCTCATCCCGCTGCTGGACGCCACCATCGACGCCGCCGCCGAGCACCGCCTCGACGAGGCCGTCATCGGCATGGCGCACCGCGGACGCCTGAACGTGCTGGCGAACATCGTCGGCAAGCCGTTCGGCAAGATCTTCGGCGAGTTCGAGGGCAACCTGGACCCGAAGTCGATGCACGGCTCCGGCGACGTGAAGTACCACCTGGGCTCCGAGGGCACCTTCACCGGCCTGGACGGCGAGACCATCAAGGTGTCGCTGGCCGCCAACCCCTCGCACCTGGAGACCGTGGACCCGGTCGTCGAGGGCATCGCCCGCGCCAAGCAGGACATCCTGGACTTCGGCGGCACGACCTTCCCGGTGCTGCCGATCCAGATCCACGGCGACGCGGCCTTCGCGGGCCAGGGCGTGGTCGCGGAGACCCTGAACATGTCGCAGCTGCGCGGCTACCGCACCGGCGGCACCGTGCACATCGTGGTCAACAACCAGGTCGGCTTCACCGCCGCCCCGACCTCCTCGCGCTCGTCGATGTACTGCACCGACGTGGCCCGGATGATCGAGGCGCCGATCTTCCACGTGAACGGCGACGACCCGGAGGCCGTGGTCCGCGTGGCCCGCCTGGCCTTCGAGTTCCGCGAGCAGTTCCACAAGGACGTCGTGATCGACCTCATCTGCTACCGCCGCCGCGGTCACAACGAGGCCGACAACCCGTCGTTCACCCAGCCGCTGATGTACGACCTGATCGACAAGAAGCGCTCGGTGCGCAAGCTCTACACCGAGGCGCTGATCGGTCGCGGCGACATCACCATGGAAGAGGCGGAGCAGGCGCTCCAGGACTTCCAGGGACAGCTGGAGAAGGTCTTCGCCGAGGTCCGCGAGGCCGCCACCGCTCCGGTCGGCGCCGCCAACGGCAAGCCGGTCGCCGACTTCCCGGTCTCCATCCAGACCGGCATCTCCGAGGAGATGGTCAAGCGGATCGCCGCCTCGCAGGTCAACCTGCCGGACTGGCTGACCGTCCACCCGCGCCTGCTGCCGCAGCTGCAGCGCCGCGCCGCCTCGGTCGAGGACAACACCATCGACTGGGCGATGGGCGAGACCCTCGCCATCGGCTCGCTGCTGATGGAGGGTCACCCGGTCCGCCTGGCCGGCCAGGACTCCCGCCGCGGCACCTTCGGCCAGCGCCACGCGGTGCTGATCGACCGCAACAGCGGCGAGGACTACACCCCGCTGCTGTACCTGACCGAGGACCAGGCCCGCTACACCGTCTACGACAGCCTGCTGTCGGAGTACGCGGCGATGGGCTTCGAGTACGGCTACTCGCTGACCCGCCCGAACGCGCTGGTCATGTGGGAGGCGCAGTTCGGCGACTTCGTCAACGGCGCGCAGACCATGGTGGACGAGTACATCGCGTCCGCCGAGCAGAAGTGGGGCCAGCACTCCGGCGTCACCCTGCTGCTGCCGCACGGCATGGAGGGCCAGGGCCCGGACCACTCGTCCGCCCGCCCGGAGCGCTTCCTGCAGCTGTGCGCGCAGGACAACATGACGGTCGCGATGCCGACCCTGCCGTCGAACTACTTCCACCTGCTGCGCTGGCAGGCGCACAACCCGCACCACAAGCCGCTCATCGTCTTCACCCCGAAGTCGATGCTGCGTCTGAAGGCCGCGGCGTCCGCCACCAGCGAGTTCCTCTCCGGCGGCTTCCGCCCGGTGATCGGCGACTCGACGGTGGACCCGGCGCAGGTGCGCAAGGTGGTCATCACCTCCGGCAAGTTCTACTACGACCTGGAGGCGGCCCGGACCGAGCGCGGCGTCACCGACACCGCGATCGTCCGCGTCGAGCGCCTGTACCCGCTGCCGGTGGCCGAGCTCCAGGAGGAGCTGAGCCGCTACGGCGAGGGCGTCCAGTTCATCTGGGCGCAGGAGGAGCCGGCGAACCAGGGTGCCTGGCCGTTCATCGCGATGAACCTGGTCGACCACCTGCAGGTCGTCATCGGCCGCTCCGCCAACGGCGCCCGGCTGCGCCGCGTCGCCCGCCCGGCCTCCTCGGCCCCGGCGGTCGGCTCGGCCAAGCGGCACGCCGCGGAGCAGCAGGCGCTGCTCGACGAGGTCTACGCGATCTGACACCCCCCTTCGACCGGAGAAAGACCCACCGTGTACTTCACTGACCGCGGCATCGAGGAACTGCAGAACCGGCGTGGCGACGAGGAGGTCACCTTCGAGTGGCTGGCCGAGCGCCTGCGGGAGTTCGTCGACCTGAACCCGGACTTCGAGGTGCCGGTGGAGCGGCTGGCCACCTGGCTGGCCCGGCTGGACGACGAGGACGAGGACTGACGGCAGGTCGGTCCAACGGCACGGCCCGGGAGGTTCCCACCTCCCGGGCCGTGCCGTTTTTCTCGGGGTCGGACTCCGGGTCGGCTCGGGGTCCGGTGCGGGTGGTCTCCGGGGCACGGCTTCCTTGACTTTCTCCATACGCGATATATCGTGAATATCAAGAGAACGCGATACATCGCGTATGGAGGGACGGGGAGAGAGCAATGACCCAGTGGACGGTTGACGCGACCGAGAACATCGCCTTCGACGAGCCGGTGCAGACCCTGCACGTGCGGATCGTCGACGGCACCGTGAACGTGGTGCCCACCGACGGGCCGGCCCGGCTGGAGGTGGCCCTGCTGGAGGGCGACCCGCTGCAGGTCAGCCTGGAGAACGGGGTGCTGACCGTCTCCTACAAGGACCTCTCCTGGCACGAGTTCGGCGAGGCCGTGAAGTCGGTGCAGACCGTCAAGTCGTTCTTCTCCTCGCTGCGCCGCAAGCGCCGGGCCGAGGTGACCGTCGCCGTGCCGGCCGCCGCCGCGGTCAAGCTCGGCACCGTCTCGGCGCACGCCACCGTCTCCGGGATCACCGGCGAGGTCGGCGTGCACGGCGCCAGCGGCGACACCACGCTGGCGGGCCTGACCGGCCGGGTGCAGGCCAACACCGTCTCCGGCGACATCGACGCCGAGGGCCTGTCCGGCGAGCTCAAGGTCAACACCGTCTCCGGCGCGGTCACCCTGGTGGCCGGCACCGCGGACCGGATCCGGGCCAACTCGGTCTCCGGCGCGGTCACCCTCGACCTGGACGTCACCACCCCGACCGACATCGCGGTCACCACCGTCTCCGGGGCGGTCGGCGTGCGGCTGCCCTCGCTCGCCGACGCCCGGGTGGAGGCCGGCACCACCGCCGGCTCCCTCTCCAGCGCCTTCTCCGAACTGACGGTCGGCGGCGGCTGGGGGTCCAAGAAGCTCTCCGGCCAGCTCGGCAGCGGCCGCGGCCACCTGCAGGTGACCACCGTGACCGGCGCGGTCACCGTGCAGCGCCGCCCCGACGCCGAGGAGGACCGGCCGGTGAAGGAACTGCCCGTCGGCGGGCTCGACCTGACCAAGGAGGTCTGAGATGACCCCGGTGTTCGGCCACGGCCGGCTCCGCCTCTACCTGCTCAAGCTGCTCGACGAGAGCCCGCGGCACGGCTACGAGGTGATCCGCCTGCTGGAGGAGCGCTTCCACGGCCTGTACGCGCCCTCCGCGGGCACCGTCTACCCCCGGCTGGCCAAGCTGGAGGCCGAGGGCCTGGTCAGCCATGCCGTCGAGGGCGGCCGCAAGGTGTACCGGCTGACCGACGCCGGGCGGGCCGAACTCGCCTCCCGGCAGGACGAACTGGCCGCCCTGGAGGCGGAGATCCACGACTCGGTCGGCCAGCTGGCCGGCGCGATCCGGCACGACGTCCGGACCAGCGCCAAGAACCTGCGCGACGAGATGTGGCAGCAGGCCAAGCAGTCCGGCACCGCCGCGCCCCTCGACCCGTTCGCCGGCGGCTCGTGGCGGGACAAGGAGTCCTGGCAGCGTGCCAAGGAGGAGTTCGCGCAGCTCAAGGCCGAGGCCCGGGAGCAGGCCCGGCGGGCCAAGGAGCAGGAGAAGGCTGCCCGGCTGAAGGCCAAGGAGGCCGAGGCGGAGGCCAAGCGGCTGCGTGAGCAGTCCCGGGCCGCCCGCAGCGCCGCCCAGGAGGAGGCGCTGCGGCTGAAGCGGCGGGTCGAGGAGCAGGTCCGCGAGCACGCCTCGCGCGGCGACTGGTCCACCGGTCTCGCCGAGGGCCTGGCCGAACTCACCCGCGGTCTCGGCTCGCTGGCGGACTCCGCCCGCTGGGGCAGCCCGGCGGAGACCCGGCCGGCCGGCGCCGCCGCACCCGCGGAGAGCGTCCGGATCGACCTCGACAAGACCGTTCCCGCGGCGGAGCTGCCGGACTGGGCCCGGATCGACCCGGACGGCGACCCGGCCCGCGAACTGGAGCGGCTGCTCGACCGGTTCCGCGACCACGTCCGCGACGGCGCCCGGGACACCGGCGTGGACGCCGCCCGGCTGGAGCGCGCCCGGCAGGCGCTGGCCGCCGCCGCCCGCGCGCTGTTCGAGCACTGACCGGGGGCACCGCGCCGCGGGACCACATGGACACGGAGGGCCGCTGAGGACGGGTCAGCGGCCCTTCGGGCATGGGCTTCTGACGCCTCGTCAGCTCAGGGCGTGAGCACCAGCTTGCCGAAGACCTCGCCCTTCTCCAGCCGGGCGAACGCCTCGCGGGCCTCGGCCAGCGGCAGCACCGAGTCGATCACCGGGCGGATCCCGGCGTTGGCGCAGAGCGCGAGCAGGCCGGCCAGCTCCTCCTTGGTGCCCATGGTCGAGCCGACCACCTTCAGCTCCAGGAAGAAGATCCGGTTCAGCTCGGCGGCCTTCGGGTTCGGGCCGCTGGTCGCCCCGGAGATCACGATGGTGCCGCCCGGACGCAGTGACTTCACCGAGTGCGACCAGGTCGCGGCGCCGACCGTCTCCATCACCGCGTCCACCCGCTCCGGCAGCCGGGCGCCGCTCTCGAACGCCGCGTCCGCGCCGAGCTCCACCGCCCGGGCCCGCTTGGCCTCGTCCCGGCCGGTCACCCAGACCCGCAGCCCGGCGGCCTTGGCCAGCACCACCAGCGCGGTCGACACCCCGCCGCCGGCGCCCTGCACCAGCACGGTGTCGCCGGGCTTCACCCCGGCGTTGGTGAACAGCATCCGGTACGCCGTCAGCCACGCGGTGGGCAGGCAGGCCGCCTGCTCGAAGCTCAGCTCGGCCGGCTTGGGCAGCAGGTTCCAGGCCGGCACCGCCACCCGCTGGGCGAAGGTGCCCTGGTAGCGCTCGGTCAGGATCGACCGGGGCTCGTTCGGGCCGACGCCGTGGCCGCTCTGGCCGATCACCGAGTGGATCACCACCTCGTTGCCGTCCTCGTCGACCCCGGCGGCGTCGCAGCCCAGGATCATCGGCAGCCGCTCGGCGGGCAGGCCCACCCCGCGCAGCGACCACAGGTCGTGGTGGTTCAGGGTGGCGGCCTTCACCGTCACCACGCTCCACCCCGGACGCGCCTGCGGTTCGGGCAGCTCGCCCAGCTCCAGCGCGCTCAACGGATCGTCAGGACTGATACGGGCGGCGTAGGCAGCAAACATGTCCGGACCATAGCCCTGCGGGGCGTGGTGGAGTAACCACGCCCCGCTGTGAGGGTTCACATATTGCGCATCCGGCCGCGTCGTTACAGGCGGGCCAGGCCCTCCGCCTTCGCGGCCTCGGCGACCGCGCGGGTGACCGCCGGGGCGACCCGCTCGTCGAACGGCGACGGGATGACCTTCTGCGGGGTCAGCTCCTCGGCGACGACGCCCGCGAGGGCCTTGGCGGCGGCGAGCTTCATGCCCTCGGAGATCCGGCTGGCGCGCACCGAGAGGGCGCCGGCGAAGATGCCGGGGAAGGCCAGCACGTTGTTGATCTGGTTCGGGAAGTCGGAGCGCCCGGTGGCGACGACCGCGGCGTAGCGGTGCGCGACCTCGGGGTGGATCTCCGGGTTGGGGTTGGCCATCGCGAAGATGAAGCAGCCGGGCGCCATGGTGGCGACGGCCTCCTCCGGGACGGTTCCGCCGGAGACGCCGATGAAGACGTCGGCGCCGACCAGCGCGTCGGCCAGGCTGCCCTTGAGGCCCTCCTTGTTGGTGAGGGCGGCGATCTCGGCCTTGACGTCGGTCAGGTCGCCGCGGCCCTCGTACACCACGCCGCGCCGGTCGCAGACCGAGACGTCGCCGATGCCGGCGGCCACCAGCATCTTGGCGATCGCGATGCCGGCCGCGCCGGCGCCGGAGATGACCGCGCGCAGCGAGCCGATCTCACGGTTCGTCACCTTGGCGGCGTTCCACAGGGCGGCGGTGGTGACGATCGCGGTGCCGTGCTGGTCGTCGTGGAAGACCGGGATGTCCAGGGCCTCCTGCAGGCGCTTCTCGATCTCGAAGCAGCGCGGGGCGGAGATGTCCTCCAGGTTCACGCCGCCGAAGGACGGGGCGAGCCGGACCACGGTCTCGACGATCTCGTCGACGCCGGTGCAGGCCAGCGCGATCGGCACCGCGTCGACGCCGCCGAACTGCTTGAACAGGATCGCCTTGCCCTCCATGACGGGCAGCGAGGCCTCCGGGCCGATGTCGCCGAGGCCGAGCACCGCGGTGCCGTCGGTGACCACGGCGACCGTGTTGGCCTTCCAGGTGTAGTCGTTCACCAGGGCGGGCTGCTCGGCGATGGCGGTGCACACCCGGGCGACGCCCGGGGTGTAGGCGAGGGACAGGTCGTCCGCGTCGCGCACCGGCACGGTGGCCCGGATCTCCATCTTGCCGCCGCGGTGGAGCGCGAAGACGGCATCGACGGGGTCGTCGGTGCTCTGGGTGTCGGTATGGATGATCTCCGCTGCCACAATGACCTCTTCGTCATATCAGCGAAGGCGCGCGATCCGACGGGCGGTCGACACCGGTCGCGGCGATGCGCGAAGGCGGGCACGCCGCCTGGCGTACCCGGAGCCGGGGTCGGGGCGCGGCCGTCGGGCGGCGCCCTCGGGTGAGGGTTTTCGGTGTTCTGCGCTGTTCGTCAGGGCTTCGGCACTGCACCTGTGCCGGGCCTTCCGGTGCCTCGGATCCAGAGCCGGTCTCGGCTTCCGGTCCTGCGCACCCCGGCCCTGTGGCGAACCGGCGGTCTGAGTCCTGCGTCGGGGGTCACCCGGTACCAGATTCTGACACACCCGTGACCCGGCTCAGCAGGCCGGGATGGCAGTATCCGGTGTTCGACCACCGTTGTCCGGACGTTCGCGCACCCGCAGCGTCTCGTCCGGCCCTTCCCGCGCGCTCACCCCAAGCGCAGCCGGGGACCGCACCGCCTCTCCCACAGGAGCACCCTCATGCTGATCGCCACCCACCCTGCCGTGGCCCGCACCGCCGGCCGGTTCGGCGCCGCCGCGGCGGCCGGATCGCTGCTGCTGACCGGCTGCGGCGCCGCCGGTGCCTCGGGCGGCTCGGCCGCCGCCGACCTGCACAAGCTGCTGCCCGAGCCGGTGCGCAAGGCGGGGGTGCTGCGGATCGCGGCGGACCTGAACTACGCGCCGGTGGACTTCAAGAACCAGGGCGGCAAGCCGGACGGGCTGGACCCGGACCTGGCGCAGGCGCTGGGCGAGGCGCTGGGGGTGCAGGTGCAGTTCACCGACACCCCGTTCGAGAAGCTGATACCGGGCCTGCAGGCGCACCAGTACGACGCGGTGATGTCGGCGCTGACCGACAACCGGCAGCGCCGGGACGGCACCGACGACTCCGGCGCGCAGGTGAACCCGGGCGTGGACTTCGTGGACTACTTCATCGCCGGCACCTCGATCGTGGTGGCCAAGGGCAACCCGCAGAACGTCGCCTCGCTGGACGACCTGTGCGGCCGCACCGTGGCGCTGCAGCGCGGCACCACCCAGGCGGCGATCGTGCAGCGGCAGACCTCGGCCTGCGACAAGGCGCACAAGCCGATGACGGTGAAGCTGACCGACACCGACGACCAGGCCCTGACGATGGTGGCGCAGGGCAAGGCGACCGCCGACCTGAACGACTACCCGGTGGCCGCGTACGTCGCGCAGCAGGGCCAGAACGGCGCACAGTTCCAGCTGACCGGCGCGCAGCTGCAGGCCTCGCCGTACGGGATCGCGGTGCACAAGGAGAACGCGGCGCTGCGGGACGCGCTCGCGAAGGCGCTGGACCGGATCATCCGCACCGGCGAGTACGAGAAGGTGCTGGCGAAGTGGAACGTGTCGGCGGGTGCGGCGCAGAACGCGGTGATCAACGGCGGTTTCTGAGTGCGGCGGACACCCGGCCCGGCGTCCCGCGCCGGGCGGGTTCCGCTCCGCATACTTATACAGAAGGTGACAGGGACAAGGGAATCGTCCGAATAGCGGACAGTCGGTGGTCCCGTTATCCGATTTTGATCTGATCCAGGGCCCGCTACCCCGGACCGAGTGGCAGGATTCCCCACAACTCGGATCACACGTGTCCACCTCGGCGGAGGGTGGCGAGCACCGAACAGAGCCGTACCCGCACCGCTTCCCCCGGCGGCGCGCCCCGTCAGACTCCCCAGGAGGAGATCCCCCTCATGACCGCTCGTACCTCGCGCAGCCGGCTGGTCGCCGCGGGCGCCGTCCTCGCGGCCGGTTCGCTGCTCCTGACCGCGTGCAGCAGCTCGTCCAGCTCCTCGGGCTCCACCGGCTCCGCGGGCTCGACCGCCTCGGTGAAGTCCGCTTCCGCCGACCCGTCGCTGGCGGCGCTGGTCCCGGCCGACGTGAAGTCCAGCGGCAAGCTGGTGGTCGCCGCCGACGCGTCCTACGCGCCCAACGAGTTCAAGGACGACAAGGGCGCCATCGTCGGCATGGACGTCGACCTGGCGGTCGCCATCGCGCAGAAGCTCGGCCTGACCGCGGACGTCCAGAACGCCGACTTCACCTCGATCATCCCGGGCATCGCGTCGAAGAAGTACCAGCTCGGCATGAGCTCCTTCACCGACACCAAGGAGCGCGAGCAGACCGTCGACATGGTCACCTACTTCACCGCCGGCTCGGCCGCCGCGGTGAAGAAGGGCAACCCGGACAAGATCGACCCGAAGGACCTCTGCGGCAAGAAGGTCGCCGTCCAGACCGGCACCACCCAGGCCGACGAGATCAAGGACGTCCGCAACCCGGACTGCGTCAAGGCCGGCAAGCCGACCATCCCGAACGACGGTGACAAGTTCACCCTGCAGACCGACGTCACCGGCGCGCTGGTGGCCGGCCGCGACCAGGTGATGCTCGCCGACTCCCCGGTCGTCGACTACGCCATCAAGCAGACCAACGGCCAGCTGGAGAAGGTCGGCGACACCTACGACTCCGCGCCGTACGGCATCGTCGTCGCCAAGGGCAGCGACCTCACCAAGGCGGTCCAGGGTGCGGTGACGGCGCTGATCGCCGACGGCACCTACAAGTCGATCCTCGACAAGTGGGGCGTCTCCGCGGGCGCCGTCACCACCTCCGAGATCAACGCCGCCAAGAGCTGACCCTCCGCCGCCCGAACCCCTGACGAGGTAATCACGTGAACAAGACCGACCAGGGGTCGGTGAAACCGGGACGGCCCGAGGCCATCAAGGCCGTCCCGGTGCGCCACCCCGGACGCTGGGCGGGCGTGGCCGTCATCGCGGTGCTCACCGCGATGCTGGTCCACGCGCTGCTCACCAACCCGGCGATCAAGTGGGACGTGGTCGGCGACACGCTGACCAACCAGACCGTCATCCACGGCATCTGGGTCACGCTGGAACTGACCGTGCTGTCCATGGTGATGGGCGTGATCGGCGGCGTGCTGCTGGCCGTCATGCGCCTGTCCGGCAACCCGGTGCTCTCCGGCAGCTCCTGGGTGTTCATCTGGATCTTCCGCGGCACCCCGCTGCTGGTGCAGCTGGTGTTCTGGAACAGCATCGGCGCGCTCTGGCCCGAGCTGTCGCTCGGCATCCCGTTCGGACCGTCGTTCTGGTCCGAGAGCTCCAACACCCTGATCCCGGTGTTCACCGCCGCGCTGCTCGGCCTCGGCCTGAACGAGGCCGCGTACATGGCGGAGATCGTCCGCGCCGGCATCCAGTCGGTGGACGAGGGCCAGACCGAGGCGGCGCACGCGCTCGGCATGAGCCGGACCGCCACCATGCGCCGGATCGTGCTGCCGCAGGCGATGCGGGTGATCATCCCGCCGACCGGCAACGAGACCATCTCGATGCTGAAGAACACCTCGCTGGTGCAGGTGATCGCGCTGGTCGAGCTGTTCACGGCCGGTCACGACATCTACGCCCGCACCTTCCAGACCATCCCGGTCCTGATCGCGGTCTCGATCTACTACCTGCTGATGACCTCGATCATGACGGTCGGCCAGTACTACATCGAGCGGCACTACGCCCGGGGCGCCAACCGCACCCTGCCGCCCACCCCGATCCAGCGGCTGCGCGGCCTGTTCCAGGCCCGCCGGCCCGCGCCGGCCGCCGCGGCCGAGGCCCCGGAGCCGCCGGCTGGAGGTAACCACTCATGACCGAGCTGTCCAAGCCGCAGGCCTCCGACCAGCCGATGGTCCGGGCCGAGGGCGTGCACAAGTCCTACGGCCTGGTCGAGGTGCTCAAGGGCATCGACCTGGAGGTCAAGCAGTCCGAGGTGTTCTGCCTGGTCGGTCCGTCCGGCTCCGGCAAGTCCACCTTCCTGCGCTGCATCAACCACCTGGAGAAGATCAACGCCGGCCGGCTCTACGTCGACGGCGAACTGGTCGGCTACCGGCAGAAGGGCGACCGGCTCTACGAGCTGCGGGACCGCGAGGTCGCCCTCAAGCGCCGGGACATCGGCATGGTCTTCCAGCGCTTCAACCTGTTCCCGCACATGACGGCGCTGGAGAACGTCATCGAGGCGCCGGTCCAGGTGAAGCGGGAGAGCCGGGGCGAGGCCAAGGAGCGCGCCATGGCGCTGCTGGAGCGGGTGGGGCTCGCCGACAAGGCGAAGAGCTACCCGTCCCAGCTCTCCGGCGGCCAGCAGCAGCGCGTGGCGATCGCCCGCGCGCTGGCCATGAAGCCCAAGCTGATGCTCTTCGACGAGCCCACCTCGGCGCTCGACCCGGAGCTGGTCGGCGAGGTCCTCGACGTCATGCGCGGCCTCGCCGAGGAGGGCATGACGATGATCGTGGTCACCCACGAGATGGGCTTCGCCCGCGAGGTCGGCGACGCGCTGGTCTTCATGGACGGCGGCGTGGTGGTCGAGTCCGGCCACCCGCGCGAGGTGCTCACCAACCCGCAGCACGAGCGCACCCGCGCCTTCCTCTCCAAGGTGCTCTGACCCGAGCGCCCCGGCGCTCCGACCACGAGCGCTCCCCCGGTGCCCGCCGCACGCCCCCGCGTACGGCGGGCACCGGCATGTCCGGGCCCGACTGTAATACCCTGGAGTCATTCAGCCCGTTACATGCTCGGAAGGACCCCCGTGGAGCTCGCCTCGTACGCCGACTTCGCCGTCCGGCTGGTCAACAGCGAGGAGCCGGACCGCGGCACCGACCGGCTCACCTCGGCGGACGCCGTCCGCGCCCTGTTCGGCGCCCCCTCGCAGGCCGCCGCGCTGGCCGACGAGTCCGACCTGCCCCGGCTGCGCGCGGTCCGCACCCGGCTGCGCGGGGTGTTCGAGGCCGCCGCCGACGGCGAGGACGTCCGGGCGGTGGACCTGCTCAACAGCCTGATGGTGGAGTACCCGGTCAGCCCGCTGGTCTCCGGCCACGACGACCTGGACGACACCGGCCGCCCCAACTGGCACCTGCACCTGGCCGACAACGCCCCCACCGCCGCCGCCAACTTCGCCGCGGTCGCCTGCATGGGCCTGGCCATCCACCTCACCGAGCTCGGCGTCGACCGGCTCGGCATCTGCCAGGCCGCGCCCTGCCGCAACGCCTACCTGGACACCTCCACCAACCGCTCCCGCCGCTACTGCTCCGACCGCTGCGCCACCCGCGCCAACGTGGCCGCCTACCGGGCCCGCAAGCGCCTGGAGGCGCAGCGCGCGCTGGCCGCCCAGGGCTGACCCGGCGTCAGAGCTCGAGGTCGACGGGCGCGCTGACGCCCAGTCGCTCGGTCCAGCGCGCCGGCCGACCGGCCAGCGCGCGTTCCAGCCGGCGCCCCGGCGCCAGCCAGGCCGGGCGCGGCGCGAGCCGCAGCAGCACCCGGCCGAGCACCAACTCGTCCGGCACCGCGCCGTATTCGCGGCTGTCGGAGTGCACCAGCGGGTTGTCGGAGAGCATCCACCAGCCGCCCGGCCGGCGGCCCGCGGCGCGTTTGACCACCAGCAGGTCCTGCTGCAGCGGGTGCCGGAACAGGGCGATGGCGCCGGGCCGCAGCCGGGCCCCGTAGCGCACCAACACCCGGTCCCCGTCGGAGAGCAGACGGCGCATCGAGGGGCCGCTGACGTCGGCGAGGCCGAGCGGTGTCTGGAATCGCACGATTCGGTCTCCTTCTTTTGCCCTAGGCCCCCGGGGCGAGAAGCGTTCCGGCGTGGCGTGAGGGTAATGTCGGGCGCGGGAAGACGATCTAAGGAAGGACCACCATGTTCTCTCGTCTGTTTGCTCCGCGGGTCACCGCCCACGCGCACTGCGACCTGCCCTGCGGCGTGTACGACCCGGCCCAGGCCCGGATCGAGGCCGAGTCGGTGAAGGCCACTCAGGAGAAGTACCAGGCCAACGAGGACGGCGAGTTCCGCGCGCGCGCCATCGTCATCAAGGAGGAGCGCGCCGAGCTGGTCAAGCACCACCTCTCGGTGCTGCACACCGACTACTTCAAGGCCCCGCACTTCGAGGCCTACCCGGGCCTGCACGACCTGTTCAACCGGGCCGGCAAGGCCGCCTCGGCCGCCAAGGCGTCCACCGACCCGGCGACCGGCCAGGCCCTGCTCGACCTGATCGCCGAGATCGACGCCATCTTCTGGGAGACCAAGAAGGCCGCCTGATCCGGGCACTCCGCACGGACCGGAACCCGGCCGCCACCGCCCCGACACCGGGGCCGGGCGGCCGGGTTCCGGCGTTCCGGGGCCGGCGGGGGCGGTTCCCGGCCGGAATCCAGGGCAGAAAGCCCTTTCCGTCCGCCCCCCTCCGGTGAGTACGCTCGACCGTATGATCCGCACCGCGACCCCCGCCGACGTCCCCGTCATCCGCGCCATGATCCGCGAGCTCGCCGAGTACGAGAAGGCGGTGGACGAGGCCCGCGCCACCGACGAGCAGCTGCACGACGCGCTGTTCGGCGAGCACCCGGCGGTCTTCGGCCTGATCGCCGAGGACGACGCGGGCGAGCCGGTCGGCTTCGCGCTGTGGTTCCGCAACTTCTCCACCTGGCGCGGCACCCACGGCGTCTACCTGGAGGACCTGTACGTCCGCCCGAGCAGGCGCGGCGGCGGCCACGGCAAGGCCCTGCTGACCGAACTGGCCCGGATCTGCGTGGAGCGCGGCTACCAGCGGATGGAGTGGTCGGTGCTGGACTGGAACGAACCCTCGATCGGTTTCTACAAGTCGCTCGGCGCGGTGCCGATGGACGGCTGGACCGTCTTCCGGCTCACCGACGGCCCGCTCGCCGAGCTCGGCGCGCAGCCCCGCTGAGCGCCACGCGTCGCTCGTTCCCGTGACGGTCGTCCGAGATCACGACAGGAACCGCCCGGGCGCGGTAACGTCTCGGGGCACAAGGCAGTTGAACCGAGCCAGTGGTAGTGCCATGGCCGCCCCGGCCGCAAGCAGCAAGCGTCACCCAGGAGGTGAGGGTGTCCCAGATCGACGGCGAGCCCGGAGTGAAGGACTTCGTGGAGGTGCGGCTGCCCGCGGAGGGCGCCTACCTGTCGGTGCTGCGGACGGCCACGGCCGGGCTCGCGGCACGGTTGGACTTCACGCTGGACGAGATCGAGGACCTGCGCATCGCGGTGGACGAGGCCTGCGCGATCCTGCTCCAACAGGCCGTTCCCGGCTCGATCCTGAGCTGCGAGTTCCGACTGGTCGGCGACTCGCTGCGGGTGACCGTGTCGGCCCCGACCACCGACGGCCGCGCCCCCGAGCGCGACACCTTCGCGTGGACGGTGCTCTCCGCGCTGGCCGGCGAGGTGGACTCCTCGGTCGCGGCGGACAACACGGTCTCCATCAGTCTGCACAAGAAGCGCGGCGGGTCGCCGGGCCAGCCGTAGTGACGTGTTCGACGTGTTCTCGGAACGGAACGGGTGATCGCCGTGAGTGATCTGGACCGCACAGCCGTCGTACCGCCGCAGGCCGGCGCCGCCCACGCCGCCACCCCTGACGAAGCCCTCCCGAAGGACTCCCACCGGATGAGCCAGCCGACCGACCCGAAGCCCGAGCGGCCCGAGCCGGCGCCCGCGGCCGAGCCCGCGGAGGCGGACCTGGAGGCCGCCGCCGAGGCCGTCCGCTCCACCGTCCCGGCCCAGGGGCACCGCAGTGGTGCCCCGGACCGGGAGGCGGCGCGGGCGCTGTTCGTGCGGCTGTCCGAGCTGCCGGAGGGGTCCCCCGAGCGGGTCGAGATCCGCAACCAGCTGGTCCGGATGCACATCCCGCTGGTCGAGCACCTGGCCCGCCGGTTCCGCAACCGCGGCGAGCCGCTGGACGACCTCACCCAGGTCGCCACCATCGGCCTGATCAAGTCGGTGGACCGCTTCGACCACGAGCGCGGCGTGGAGTTCTCCACCTACGCCACGCCCACCATCGTCGGCGAGATCAAGCGGCACTTCCGCGACAAGGGCTGGGCGGTGCGCGTGCCGCGCCGCCTGCAGGAGCTGCGGCTGTCGCTGACCACCGCGACCAGCGAGCTGTCCCAGCGGCACGGGCGCTCCCCCACGGTGCACGAGCTGGCCGAGCACCTGGGCATCTCCGAGGAGGACGTGCTGGAGGGCCTGGAGTCCGCCAACGCGTACTCCACGCTCTCCCTGGACGTCCCGGACAGCGACGACGAGTCGCCGGCCGTGGCGGACACCCTGGGCGCCACCGACGAGGCCCTGGAGGGCGTCGAGTACCGCGAGTCGCTGAAGCCGCTGCTCGCCCAACTCCCGCCCCGCGAGCAGAAGATCCTGGTGCTGCGGTTCTTCCGCAACATGACCCAGTCGCAGATCGCCGCGGAGGTCGGCATCTCGCAGATGCACGTCTCCCGGCTGCTCGCCCGCACCCTCGCCCAGCTGCGCGAGAAGCTCCTGGTCGAGGAGTAGACCGGCCCCTTTCACGCCGTAGGGCCCGCCCCGAACTCGGGTGCGGGCCCTACGCGTTGTCGTCGCGCGCCGTCGTCCGGGGGCGCTCCTGACCGCTACTGCTCGCCGTAGAGCACCGCGGTCACCCGCGGGTTGAGCAGGGCCACGATGCCGGCCAGCCCGAGCAGGCCGACCGCGACGGCGGCCACCGCCATCGCGCCGCCCGACTGCCACATGTAGTACGCCACCGGCAGGCAGATCGAGTTGGTGAGCACCGCCGGGCTGCGGCCCCACTTCCGGCCGCGCAGCAGCGCCCGGCCGGCCAGCAGCGGCAGCAGGCCCATCAGCAGCAGCACCAGGCCGCCGGTCTCGGTACGGCCGAACGCGGCGTCGGAGCCGGTGAACCCGGCGACCAGGTCGTAGAGGCCCCAGCCCGCCAGGGCGGCGCCCTCCAGCGCGGTCACGGCCGCTCCGACGAGCAGCGGGACGGGCCGGGCGGCGGCGGGGGCGGGAGCGGATTCAGCGGTCACCGGGCCAGGGTAACGGCCTCCTTATGTCGGCCGGGTCGTAGGCTGATCGTCATGCGCGCTCTCCTGGTCGTGAACCCGAAGGCGACCACCACCAGTGGCCGGACCCGGGACGTCCTGATCCATGCCCTGCGCAGCGACCTGAAGCTGGACGTCGCACAGACCAAGTACCGCGGCCACGCCCGCGACCTGGCCCGGCAGGCGGCCGAGGACGGCACCGTGGACCTGGTGGTGGCCCTGGGCGGCGACGGCACCGTCAACGAGGTGGTGAACGGGCTGCTGGCGCACGGCCCGGGCGAGCGGGTGCCGCGGCTGGCGGTGGTGCCGGGCGGCTCGACCAACGTCTTCGCCCGCGCGCTGGGGCTGCCGAACGACCCGGTGGAGGCGACCGGTGCGCTGCTGGACGCGCTGGACGCGCGCCGGGAGCGCGCGATCGGCCTGGGCAAGGCGCTGACCGACGGGCTGCCGGACCGCTGGTTCACCTTCACCGCGGGACTCGGCTTCGACGCCGGCGTGGTCGGCCGGGTGGAGCGCCAGCGCAGAGCGGGGCGCAAATCCACGCACGCGCTCTATGTCGTCGAGGCGCTCCGGCACTACGTCACCGAGCGTGATCATCGCCGCTCGGGCCCGATCTCCCTGGAGATCAACGGCCAGGAGCCCGAACCGGGCCTGGTGATGGCGATAGTTTCCAACACCTCGCCGTGGACCTTCCTCGGCTCGCGGCCGGTCTTCCCCTCGCCCTCCGCGTCCTTCGAAACCGATCTCGACATCTTCGGCATCACTCGAATGACCGCGTTCCGCACCGCCCGGACGATCCGTCAGATCCTGCGTCCGCTGCCCGCCGAGGAAGCCTCCGCAGGCCCCGCCGGGCCCTCCGGGAAGCACCTCGTGTCCTATCACGACGTTCGGCACTTCACCTTGGTTTCCCAGGAACCGGCCCCGTTTCAGGTCGACGGGGACCACCTTGGAGACAGGAGTCGCGTCAGTTTCACAGGCGTACGCCGGGCACTGCGTGTGATTGTGTGACCAGAAGGGGGTCCCGCCCTTCTTCTCGAACGCGCGAGCCCCTTCACCCCATAGAAGTACTGCCTGTGAGGTAGGCGACACCGAAGAATCAAAAATTTCTTGCCGAAGGGGGTTGTATCCACGTCCGAGGTTTGCGAACCTCTACATGGCGATCGGGACACACCGCAGCGGGACAACGCGGGAGAGTCCCTCGAATCGCCGAACCCCTCTCAGCACAGACCGCCCGGGCCCGATGGGCCTTAGGTCCCTTTTGCTGTTGCGGGATTCGTGAAAGCGTTCACATTCACAAGCCATCGAGTGAGTCGCACGGGCCACAGCCCGTCGACCGGAGGAGTTGGACGACCATGGACTGGCGCCACCGCGCTGTCTGCCGCGAAGAGGACCCGGAGCTGTTCTTCCCGATCGGGAACACCGGTCCGGCCCTGCTGCAGATCGAGGAAGCCAAGGCCGTGTGCCGCCGGTGTCCCGTCATGGAGCAGTGCCTGCAGTGGGCGCTCGAGACCGGCCAGGACGCCGGCGTCTGGGGCGGCATGAGCGAGGACGAGCGTCGCGCGATGAAGCGCCGCGCCGCCCGCAACCGCGCCCGCACCGCCTGACGCATCATCAGCAGTACGGATCAACCAACGATCAAGGGTTCGGCCGCAACGGCCGGCCGAGCCTTCCGAGCGGGCCCGCCCATCCGCGGGGCCGACGACGCGAGCCGCCCAGGCACTTGATACTGTTCACTTAGAGCAATATCGTGGAGCTGAGGCGCTCACCGTGTGCAACACACGAGGCGGGCGTCGCGCCACACCAGAGCCCCCGTTCCGGCCGACTCCCCCCGACGGCCGGACCGGGTCGAGAGGCCCTGCCGACCCACCCCCCCCCGGTCGGCAGGGCCTCGTTTCTCTTTCCGCCCGGCGCGGGTGAGCACCCGTCAGCGGACCGGGATCTCCAGCACCACCTTGGTCCCGCCGTCCGGCGCGGCCACCATGTCGAAGGTGCCGCCGAGTTCGCCGGTGGCCAGGGTGCGGACGATCTGCAGCCCGAGGTTGCCCGCCTGCTGCGGGTCGAAGCCCTCCGGCATGCCGCGGCCGTCGTCCTGAACGGTGATCAGCAGGTACTCCTCCGGGCGCACCCCGTTGTTCCAGCTGTCCGACCAGCCCTTGCCGCCGACCGGGGCCCGGCCGCGCAGGGCGCTCACCTCCAGGTTGCCGGAGGCGCTCGGGCCGAACGCGTGCTCCAGGGCGTTCTGGGTGAGCTCGGTGAGGATCATCGCCAGCGGGGTGGCCACCTCGGCGGAGAGGATGCCGAAGGAACCGCTGCGCCGGGTCGCGACCCGCCCGTCCTGGGAGAGCTCCATCACCATCGCCAGTACCCGGTCGGCGATCTCGTCGAAGGTCACCTGCTCGTCCAGGGCCTGCGACAGCGTCTCGTGCACGATGGCGATCGAGCCGACCCGGCGCACCGCCTCGTCCAGCGCGGCCCGGCCGGCCTCGGAGTCCATCCGGCGGGACTGCAGCCGCAGCAGCGCCGCGACCGTCTGCAGGTTGTTCTTCACCCGGTGGTGGATCTCCCGGATGGTGGCGTCCTTGGTCATCAACTCGCGGTCGCGTCGGCGCAGTTCGGTGACGTCGCGGCAGAGCACCAGGGAGCCGGTGGGGGTGCCCTTGGGCTTGAGCGGGATGGTCCGCAGGGTCACCACGCCGCCCTGCGCCTCCACCTCGGTCTGCCGGGGCGCCCAGCCGCTGGCCATCTTCACCAGCGCCTCGTGCACCTTGCTGCGGCTCGGCGGCACCAACTCGGCGGTGGTCCTCCCGAGGTGACTGCCCACCAGGTCGGTGGTCAGGCCGAGCCGGTGGTAGGCCGACAGCGCGTTCGGGCTGGCATAGGTGACCACGCCCTCCAGGTCCAGCCGGATCAGCCCGTCGCCGACCCTCGGCGCGGCGTCCATGTCGGTCTGCTCGGCGCCCGGGTAGGGGAAGGTGCCGGCCGCGATCATCTGCGCCAGGTCGGAGGCGCTCTGCAGGTAGGTGAGCTCTAGCCGGCTGGGAGTGCGCACGGTCAGCAGGTTGGTGTTGCGGGCGATCACGCCGAGCACCTTGCCCTCCCGTCGCACCGGGATGGACTCCACCCGCACCGGCACCTCCTCCCGCCACTCCGGGTCGCCCTCCCGGACGATCCGCCCCTCGTCGTAGGCGGCGTCCAGCAGCGGCCGGCGGCCGCGCGGCACCAGGTGGCCGACCATGTCGTCCTGGTAGGAGGTGGGGCCGGTGTTGGGCCGCATCTGGGCCACCGAGACGTAGCGGATGCCGTCCCAGGTGGGGATCCACAGCACCAGGTCGGCGAAGGACAGGTCGGAGAGCAGCTGCCACTCCGAGACCAGCAGATGCAGCCACTCCACGTCGGCACCGGTGAGGGTGGTGTGGCGGCGGACGAGTTCGTTCAGCGAGGGCACGTGCTGAGCGTAACGCCGCGCCCCACCCGTCACGTTGTCCAGACCAATTGTGGCGACCCCCTGGACAACCCAGATTGGTCTAGTCCACAATGAAGATGCACCAAGGAGAGACCCCCCGCGCAACTGCCCTGACCGCGCGAGGTCCCTCCTCGGTCGGAGGCGTCGATCGAGGGTCCCGCACAACTCTCGATCGGTCCCCGCCTCCGACATCCAGCTCCGGGCTGCGGTGCCGCATGGGTTGAGGGTCCCGTGTCGGCGCCGTGGCCCGTAGTGTTTTCCGGGCCCGTTCCGCCCGCACCGGCCGCGCTCGACGCGTTGGCCGCACACGACGAAAGCCGCTCCCCGCGATCTGCGGGGAGCGGCTTTCGTGTGCCCGGTGTCAGCGGGTCCCGGTGTCAGTGGGTCTCGGTGACCTTGGCGAGGGCGCGCGGGGCGTCCGGGTCCTGGCCGCGGGCGATGGTGACCTCGTAGGCGAGGAGCTGCAGCGGGAGGATCTCCAGGATCGGCTGGACCTCCTCGGGGACGCCGGCCGGGAGGGCGAAGCCGGCCGAGGCGGCGTCGACCTGCTCCTGCTGGCCGATCACCACGAGGTCGGCGCCCCGGCCGCGCAGGCGGTCCAGGACCGGCTGGAGGGCCTCGCCGCCCTTGCCGTCGGGGACGATCGCGATGACCGGCGAGACGTTGTCGACCATGGCCAGCGGGCCGTGCAGCAGGTCGGCGCCGGAGAACGGGGAGGCCGGGATGTAGGTGGTCTCCATCAGCTTCAGCGCCGCCTCGCGGGCGGTCGGGTAGCCGTAGCCGCGCGAGGTGATGACCAGGCGCTGGGCGAAGCGGTAGCGCTCGGCGAGCGCCTTGACCTCGGCCTGCCGGGCCAGGATGCCGGCCGCCAGCTCCGGCAGGTGCTTCGCGGCCGCGCCGTCGCCGCCGCGCAGGCCCTCGACGAAGAGGTAGAGGGCGAGCAGTTCGGCGGTGTAGGTCTTGGTGGCGGGCAGCGCCTTCTCCGGGCCGGCCAGCACGTCGATGTGGAACTCGGAGACCTCGGCGAGCGGGGAGCCGGCGTTGTTGGTGACCGCCAGGGTGATCGCGCCGGCCTCGCGGGCGGCCTTGGTCGAGGCGACCAGGTCGGGCGAGCCGCCGGACTGGCTGACCGTGATGACCAGGCAGTCGGTGAGGTCGGGCTTGGCCCCGTACGCGGTGGTGGTGGACATCGAGGTGAGGCCGGACGGCTTGCCGAGCAGCACCTCGATCAGGTACTTGGCGTACAGCGCGGCGTTGTCGGACGTGCCGCGGGCGGTCAGCAGCACGAAGCGCGGGTTGCGGGCGGCGATCTGGGCCGCGATCTCCCGGATCTTCGGGGCGCCCTCGTCGAGGATGCGCTGCAGGACGGCCGGCTGCTCGGCCATCTCCGCCGACATGATCCTGCCGGGAACGGAAACAGTCTGCTGGTCGGACATCGGGGTGGGCCTCCGTGGAGAGTGGTTCGACCCCGCCGGGCGGCTGCCCGACGGGGACCTCTGAACGGCGGCGAGTCCGCACTCTCGCTGCTGAGCTTGTTGCTGCGCCGATCCTACCCGTGCCGGGTCAGGACGGGTTGTTGATGAGCTGGTCGATCTGCGCGTCGGCGTCCTTGGTCGCGTCGTCGACGCTCTTGCCCTTGAAGATGTCGTTGAGCATGTTGACCAGGATGTTCTGCTTCTCGATCGCGCCCCAGCCGGGGGCGAGCGGGGTGAACCAGGCGTCCGGGACGGCGTTGGCGGCCGCGGCGGTGGCCGGCTTGCTCTTCAGCGGGGTGAGCTGGGTCAGGTTGTTCGGCAGGGTGTCCTTGTCGACCAGCACCTGCTGGGACTTGGTGCTGGTGAACATCCGGATCCAGTCGGCGGCCAGCGCGGCGTTCGGCGACTTGGAGGTGACCGCGAGGTCGGAGCCGCCGATGAAGGAGGGCAGCGGCTTGCCGTTCGGGCCGGGCATGCCGGTGACCTTGAGGACGTCCTTCAGCTTGGGCTGACCGGTGATCGGCGCGGTGGCGGTGGCCGCCTCCCAGCCGTTGCCGTAGATCACGGCGGCCTTCTCGCGGCCGAGCACCTGGGCCTGGTTGAGCTCGTTGACCTTGAGGTCGCCGCTCTTGTTGTACTTCTTCACCAGGTCGACGAAGTGCTGGACGCCCTGCTGCGACTTGGGCTCGTGCAGGGTGCCGTGCCAGCGGCCGCTGGAGTCGAACTTGGCGATCGCGCCGTCGTAGGCGGCGACGTAGGACATCGCGGCGTACCAGTACGGGCCGGGCAGGTACAGCGAGGAGAAGCCGCCCGCGTTCTTGTTCTTGGCCTGCACCTTGTCGAGCGCGGTCATCAGGTCGTCCTCGGTCTGCGGGAAGTCCGCGGAGCCGGTGGCGTCCTGGAAGAGCTGCGAGTTGTAGATGCCGACCCGGGCGCCCGCGTAGTAGGGGACGCAGTACAGCTTGTCCTGGTAGGAGCAGGTGTTGACCAGACCCTTGATCCAGGCGTCCGAGTTGTCGAACGAGGTGCGGTCCACCGGCGCCAGCGAGCCGTTCAGGATGTACTTCATGGTCTCGGTGTTTCCGAGTTCGACCACGTCCGGTGCCTGGTTGGCCTTGATCGCCGCATCGAGATTGCTGATCTTGTCGGACCAGGTCTGGTACGCGAGTTTCAGCTGCACCTTCGGGTACTTCGCCGCGAACTGGTCGTTGACCTGCTGGACCAGCTCGGGCCAGTTCGTCTGGGCCTCGTTCATCAGCCACACGGTCACGGAGCCGGTCATGTTCTTCGGGTCGGCCGCGCCGGCCTCCGAGGACGACGGGCCGCCGGACCCGCACCCCGCGGCGGTGGCCGCCAGTGCGATTGTGCTGAGCGCAGCCAGAACCTGACGCTTCACGCATTCCTCCGGAATCGAGCGAGGTCTGCGCTGTGGTACAGACCAGATTCCCCGAAGCCTGGCCTAGACCATTAAGAGCGTCAACGCACGTGATGATTACAAGTCCCGCTCGTTGTCGATCCGTTGCGCGTTTCAGCCGGGCCACGTCAATACCGGCACGGGTATGCGCCTTAGGGCTTACTTAAGGTTGCCTTCAGGTCACCTTGAGTGGTCATGCCCCCCACCCCGGCCGTGGGCGATTCGCCCCGCCATATCCGGATCCGCCCCCGGGTTGGTCCAGTCCAACACGGCCGAGTCAAGCGTTGATAACGGGTTGTGCAGACGCTCTTTGGACTCTTGACGCTCGTCATTGGTCCATGCCAATCTCCAGGCGTTGGTCTAAACCAATGGTCTACTCCACCACACGGATTCGGCAGCCGGCACCGGCAGTTCGCACCCGTGTCATCCGGTGACGTTCCCCCCACAGGCACGACGAAGCTCCAGGGCGCACAGCCCGGCAGCCCGGTGCCCTACCTTGCTCATCCCTCTGGAGGATGGTTTGAACCGCAAGATCGCAGCCGTGGCCGCTATCGCCACCGTGCTCGTCGCCTCGGCGTGCTCCTCGTCCGGTTCCTCGGGCGACTCGAAGCAGGCCACGCTGAGCAAGGACGGCAAGGGCAAGAAGATCACCGTCTGGCTGATGGACGACGCCCAGAAGGGCTGGCCGACCGTGGTCGACGCCGCGAAGGCGGAGTTCAAGGCGCAGACCGGCGCCGACGTCGACATCCAGTGGCAGACCTGGACCAACTACACCACCAAGCTCGACACCGCGCTGCTCTCCGGCAACGCCCCCGACGCGCTGGAGCTCGGCAACACCCAGGCCGCGAAGTACATCGAGGCGGGCTCCTTCGTCGACCTGACCTCGGTCAAGAGCCAGTTCGACAACTCGGACAAGTGGCTGGACTCGCTGGCCGCCTCCGGCCAGTCGGCCGACGGCTCCAAGACCTACGCCGTCCCGTACTACGCCGGTGCCCGCGTCCTGATCTACCGCAAGGACCTGTTCGACGCGGCCGGCGTCACCACCGCGCCGACCACCCTGGACGAGCTGAAGGCCGCCCTGACCAAGGTCAAGGCCGCCAACGCCTCGGTGCCGAACTTCTCCGCCCTGTACATGCCGGGCCAGAACTGGTACTCCGCGGTCTCCTTCGGCGCCGGCTCGTTCGGTGTCAAGGGCGTCATCGCCAAGAAGGACGGCGACAAGTGGTCCGGCAACCTGACCGACCCGAAGTTCATCGACGGCATCAAGACCTGGAACGACCTGCAGAAGAACTTCTCGGTCGGCGGCACCACCACCGATGAGGCCACCCAGGACGCCCTGATGGCGAAGGGCAACATCGCCGCCATCATCGGCAACGGCTGGGAGGTCGGCTCGGTCGCCGACCCGAAGACCGGCGACCCGGCGCTGAAGGACAAGCTCGCCACCATCGCCCTCCCGGGCGCGGCGGCCGGCTCCACCACCCCGGCGTTCCTCGGCGGCTCCGACCTGGCCGTCCCGTCCAAGGCCGCCAACGCGGGCCTGGGCGCGACCTTCCTGCAGATCTACACCAACACCAAGCAGCAGACCGAGCTCGCGAAGTTCGCGATCCCGAACGCCAAGAACCTCGTCGCCGCCTACAAGGCCGCCGCTCCGGCGAACAAGGCGACCGGTGACGCGGCCGAGGGTGCCACCTGGTTCATCCCGAACTCGCCGCTGTGGTCCGGCGCCGACGAGACCGCGCTGAAGAACGCCTTCGGTGCGATCGCCGCCGGTGGCGACCCGGCCGCCGAGCTCAAGAAGGCCCAGGACACCCTCGTCAAGGACCTGAACGGCTGAGACCGCTGACGCGCAGTCGGCTCGGGGGCCCGCACGGCTCCCGGGCGACTGCCAGCACTGAGCGCTGAGAAAGGGGTGGGCAGTCCGCACTGTGCGCGGACTGCCCACCCGTGCGCCAGGACCGACCAGAACCGCGGGCCCGGGAAGGACCCTGATGAGTGTGACCACCGACGAGACCGTGATCCGGTCCGAGTCTTCCGGGCCTGCCCCGGCGGAGAAGCCGCAGCGGCGCGGGTTCTTCGCGGCCGGCCAGTACATCCCCTACGCCCTGCTGCTGCCCGCCATCATCGCGCTGGTGGGCGTTCTGGCGTACCCGGTGTACAGCCTGTTCGACCTGTCGTTCAAGAACGTCAACCGGTACGCGTACCTGGCCAACCCCTCGCTGTCGAAGTACATCGGCTTCGACGGGTACACCAAGATCTTCAAGGACGGCCAGTTCTGGGAGGTGATCCTCCGCTCGATCTACTTCACCGCCGAGCTGGTGATCCTCTCGATGGTGCTGGGCATGCTGATCGCCCTGCTGCTGAACCGGGTCTCCAACTGGGTCAAGGTCACCGTCATCACGGTGCTGATGTTCGTCTGGGCGATCCCCGCGCTGGTCACCGGCCAGGTGTTCCGCTGGCTGTTCTCCTCCAACGGCGGCGTGGTCGACTACGTGCTGTCGCTGATCACCGGCGACGACAGCTGGAAGCACTACGACTGGTTCGCCGACCCGACGGTCGGCCTGTACGTGGTCGGCGCCGCGGTGATCATCTGGGGCGCGCTGCCGTTCCTGGTGCTCGGCCTGAACGCCGCCCTCACCCAGGTGCCGAAGGAGCTGATGGAGGCCGCCAAGCTGGACGGCGCCACCGCCCTGCAGGCCTTCCGGCACGTCACCATCCCGGTGGTCCGGCCCTTCCTGATGATCAGCGCCGCACTGAGCTTCATCTGGGACTTCCAGGTCTTCGCGCAGATCTTCTCGCTGCGCAACACCTCCCCCGAGCCCGAGTACTGGACCATCGGCACCTACCTGTACCAGAAGGGCATCGTCGCCTCGAAGTACAGCGACAGCTCGGTGATCTCGCTCGTGATGATCGTCATGATGCTGGCGGTGCTCGTCTTCTACATCCGCCAGATGCTCAAGATCGGAGCCAACGAACGATGAGCGCGGACACCATGGCGGCCAAGCCCGTCCCGACGCCCGGCCCCGAGCGCGCCAAGCCGAAGACCGGCAAGGTCCGCAAGACCGGCGAGAACCGGGTGATGACCTGGGTGTGGAATTCCATCGGCCTGGCGATCGCCGTGGTGATGGGCTTCCCGATCTACTGGATGGTCATCACCACCTTCAAGACCAACAAGGACCTGATCGCCCAGGACCCCACGTTCTGGCCGAGCGCGTTCTCGTTCGACAGCTACCAGACCATCTTCAACGACACCGAGTTCCTGCCCTCGCTGCAGAACACCGTGCTGATCACCCTCGGCTCGGTGGTGCTCGGCCTGGTCGTCGGCTTCCTCGCCGCCGTCGCGGTCGCCCGGTTCAACTTCCGCGGCCGGAACTTCTTCATCATCACCATGCTGGTGGTCCAGATGGTGCCGCTGCTGGCGATCATCGTCCCGCTGTTCGTGGTGATGAACGGCGCCAACCTGACCGGCACCGTGCTCGGCGTGATCCTGGCCTACCTGGTCTTCACCGTCCCGTACGTGATCTGGACGCTGCGCTCGTTCATCGTCAACATCCCGGCCGAGCTGGACGAGGCCGCGATGGTGGACGGCTGCACCCAGTGGGGCGCGTTCTTCCGCGTCGTGCTGCCGCTGACCCTGCCCGGCCTGATCACCACCGGCGTGTACAGCTGGATCCAGGCCTGGAACGAGTTCATCGTCGCCAACACGCTGCTCTCCACCGGCGGCCAGCGCACCTCGATGGGCTGGCTGACCTTCTACGCCACCACCCCCACCCGCGGCGCCGACTACGGCGCGCAGATGGCCGGCGGTCTGCTGGTCTCGCTGCCCGTGATCATCCTGTTCGTGTTCTTCCAGAAGAAGGTGTCGGCGGGTCTCACCGCCGGTGCGGTCAAGGGCTGAGCCCTTTCCCCACCCCCACCGCACTTCAGCACACCCCACCCCCAGGGAAGGAACCATGGCGATGCCCGGTACGGAAAGCGCCGAACTCCTGCGCGACGCCGGAACGGTCCTGCAGCCCGGCTTCGCCGGTCTGACCGCACCCGAGTGGCTGCGTCGCAGACTGGGCGACGGCGAGCTCGGCGGGGTCGCCCTGTTCGGCCGCAACATCCGCACCCCGCAGCAGGTCGCCGAGCTCACCTCCGAGCTGTACGCGCTCAACGGAGACCTGCTGATCGCCACCGACGAGGAGGGCGGCGACGTCACCCGCCTCGAGGTGACCAGCGGCTCCTCCTACCCGGGCAACCTGGCGCTCGGTGAGGTCGACGACACCGACCTCACCGAGCGGGTGGCCCGCTCCATCGGCTTCGACCTCTCCAGCGTCGGCGTGAACCTCAACTACGCCCCCGACGCGGACGTCAACTCCAACCCGGACAACCCGGTCATCGGCGTCCGGTCCTTCGGCGGCGACGGCGACCTGGCCGCCCGCCACACCGCGGCGTACGTCCGCGGCCTGCAGTCCGCGGGCGTCGCGGCCTGCGCCAAGCACTTCCCCGGCCACGGCGACACCGCCGGCGACTCGCACCTGGGCCTGCCCAGGATCGACCTGGCGCCCGACCAGTTCGCCGAGCACCTGCTGCCGTTCCGCGCCGCCATCACGGCCGGCGTGAAGAGCATCATGACCGCGCACATCCTGTTCGGCGCCTACGACGCCCAGCTGCCGGCCACCATGTCGCAGCGGATCCTCACCGGCCTGCTGCGCGAGGAGCTCGGCTTCGACGGGCTGATCGTCACCGACGGCATCGAGATGGGCGCCATCTCCGGCACCCACGGCGTGGCGGCCGGCTCGGTGCGGGCCGTCGCGGCCGGCGCCGACACCATCTGCGTCGGCGGCGGCCTGCACGACGAGGCCGCCTTCGTCTACCTGCGCGACGCCCTGGTCTGGGCGGTCCGCGAGGGCCGGCTCTCCGCCGACCGGCTGCACGAGGCCGCCGAGCGCAACCGGACGGTGGCCCGCTGGTCCGCCGGGGTGCGGCAGTCGCTGATCGGCCAGACCGGCGAGGTCGGCGTCGGCCTGACCGCCGCCCGCCGGGCGCTGCGGGTCACCGGCGAGCTGCGCCCGCTCGGCGGCGTCCCGCACGTGGTCGAGTTCTCCGCCGGCGCGAACATCGCGGCCGGCGACGAGACCCCGTGGGGCGTGGCCTCGCCGCTGGCCGAGCTGGTCCCCGGCACCACCTCGACCCGGGTCTCCCCGCCCGCCACCGTGACCGAGGGCTCCGGCCTGCTGCACGTCGCGGTCGCCGCCGAGGACGCCGTGATCGACACCGACCCGCTGCTCGGCGCCGCGATCGGCCGCCCGCTGGTGCTGGTCGTCCGCGACGTCCACCGGCACGGCTGGATGCGCCGGGCCGCCCTCGCGCTGGTCGAGGCCCGGCCGGACGCGGTGGTCGTCGAGCTCGGCACCGCGCACGGCGTGGCCGAGCTGTTCGCCGCCCGCGGCGTCACCACGCTCGCCACCTACGGCGGATCGCGGGTCTGCTCGATCGCCGCGGCGGAGGCGCTGGCCGGCCTGTCGGTCGGCGCGGCCAAGGCGGTCTGAACGACCTCCGCGGGCCCGGAGCGGACGGTTCACCCCCCGCTGCGGGCCCGCTGCGTTCGCGGATTTGCCCGAGGGAGCTCACGCTCGCTCGCCCGCGCGTGCAACCATGTGCTGTTACATAGGATTTAGGGGCCTGTTAAGGGGCCACCGCAGCGAGGAGTGAGAGCGGCCATGAGTGGCGACAGGGATACGGCGGCGCTCGCCGAGGGCTCCACGGTGCCGGCGCAGTCGGGCCCCGCGACCGCCACCGCCCGGGTGCCGAAGTACTACGGGCTGAAGCGGCACCTGCTGCAGCTGACCGAGACCCAGCCGGCCGGCACCCCGGTGCCGCCGGAGCGGGCGCTGGCGGCCCAGTTCGACACCTCGCGCACCACCGTCCGGCAGGCGCTGCAGGAGCTGGTCGTCGAGGGCCGGCTGGAGCGGATCCAGGGCAAGGGCACCTTCGTGGCCAAGCCGAAGGTCGCGCAGGCGCTGCAGCTGACCTCGTACACCGAGGACATGCGCGCCCAGGGCCTGGAGCCGACCTCCCGGCTGGTGGAGGTCGCGTACATCAGCGCCGACGACCGGCTCGCCCCGCTGCTGGACATCAAGCCCGGCGGCCGGGTGCTACGGATCGAGCGGCTGCGCCTGGCCAACGGCGACCCGATGGCGATCGAGGTGGCGCACCTGTCCGCGAAGCGCTTCCCCGCGCTGCGGCGCAACCTGGCCAAGCACAACTCGCTGTACACCGCGCTGCGCGAGGTCTACGGCGTGGTGGTGGCGGAGGCCGAGGAGACCATCGAGACCACCCTGGCCAACCCGCGCGAGGCCGGCCTGCTCGGCTCCGACCTGGGCCTGCCGATGCTGCAGCTGTCCCGGCACTCCTTCGACGCGGACGGCGCGCCGGTGGAGTGGGTGCGCTCGATCTACCGCGGCGACCGGTACAAGTTCATCACCAGGCTGCAGCGACCCGAATAAGTCGTCGGCCGGCCCGGTGGACACAGCATCACCAGGCTGCAGCGACCCGAATAAGTCGTCGGCCGGCCCGGTGGACACAGCATCACCAGGCTCCAGCGACCCGAATAGCATCACGCGCCTGCGGCGACCGGAGTAGTCGGACGTCCACGTGTTGACAGGGTAGTGACACGCGTCACGTGCTTGCCCTACCCTCACGTGGACCTTTCGATCACCGAGGGTGCTGCTCGGCGGGCGTACAGCGATGTGCGCTGCGGCGCCAGTGAGGTGACTCCTCGTCATCCCGGAGCCGCTCCATGTCGTCTGAACTGCCAGCCGCGGGCGCCCTGCCCGCGGTGTCCCCCGCCAGGGTGCTGGCGGGGTTGAGCCTGCTGGTGCCGATCGTCGCGATGCTGTGGGTGCCGTCGTACACCAAGACCGCGCCCGAGCTCGGCGGGATCCCGTTCTTCTACTGGTACCAGCTGCTGTGGGTGCCGGTGTCGGCGGTGTTCACCGGCGCCGCCTACCTGCTGATCCGCCGGGACGAGGCGGCCCGCCGGGCCGCCTCCACGGCGTTCGCGCTGCCCGCCCAGTCCGAGGGCGGTGAACTGTCGTGAAGCACGTCGACTGGACCGCGCTGACGGTCTTCCTGCTGTTCTTCGCGGTGGTCACCGTGATGGGCTTCCTGGCCTCCCGCTGGCGCCGCGCGGACGACGCGCAGCACCTGCACGAGTGGGGCCTGGGCGGGCGCAGCTTCGGCACCTGGATCACCTGGTTCCTGCTCGGCGGCGACCTGTACACCGCGTACACGTTCATCGCGGTGCCGGCCGCGATCTACGCCACCGGCGCGGCGGGCTTCTTCGCGGTGCCGTACACGATCATCGCGTACCCGCTGGTGTTCCTGTTCCTGCCGCGGCTGTGGTCGGTCTCCCGGGTGCACGGCTACGTGACCCCGGCGGACTTCGTGCGCGGCCGGTACGGCTCGCGCGGGCTGTCGTTGGCGGTGGCGCTGACCGGCATCCTGGCCACCATGCCGTACGTGGCGCTGCAGCTGGTCGGCATCCAGGCGGTGCTGGACACGCTGGGCGTCGGCGGCAGCGGCAACTGGTTCATGAAGGACCTGCCGCTGTTCCTGGCGTTCGGCGTGCTGGCCGCGTACACGTACTCCTCGGGGCTGCGGGCGCCGGCGCTGATCGCCTTCGTCAAGGACACCCTGATCTACGTGGTGATCATCGTGGCGGTGATCTACCTGCCGATGAAGCTGGGCGGCTACGGGCACATCTTCGACACCGCGGCGCAGAAGTTCTCGACGGTCAACCCGGACACCGGCAAGCCGATCGGGTCGCTGGTGGTCGGACCGGCCGGGCAGTGGACGTACGCGACGCTGGCGTTCGGCTCGGCGCTGGCGCTGTTCATGTACCCGCACTCGGTGACCGGCGTGCTGGCGTCGAAGTCCCGCAACACGGTGCGCCGGAACATGGCGATCATGCCGGCGTACTCGCTGATGCTGGGCCTGCTGGCGCTGCTGGGCTTCATGGCGATCGCGGCGGGCGTGGGCAAGGGCGTCAAGGGCTACAACGCGCAGCTGGCGGTGCCGCAGCTGTTCGCGGACATGTTCCCGAGCTGGTTCACCGGCGTGGCGTTCGCGGCGATCGGGATCGGCGCGCTGGTGCCGGCCGCGATCATGTCGATCGCGGCGGCGAACCTGTTCACCCGCAACGTCTACAAGGACTTCCTGAAGCCGGACGCCACCGCGGCGGACGAGACCCGGGTGGCGAAGATCGCCTCGCTGCTGGTGAAGGTCGGCGCGCTGGCCTTCGTGCTGGTGATGGACAAGCAGGCGGCGATCAACCTGCAGTTGCTGGGCGGCCTGTGGATCCTGCAGACCGCGGTGTCGCTGGTGGCGGGCCTGTTCACCCGGTGGTTCCACCGCTGGGCGCTGCTGGCGGGCTGGGCGGTCGGCATGGTCTACGGAACCTGGGTGGCGTACGGGATCTCCTCCAAGGCCACCAAGCACTTCGGCGGCAACAGCTCGCAGATCCCGGTGATCGGGAAGATCGGCTACATCGGCCTGACCGCGTTCGTGCTGAACCTGGCGGTGGCGGTGGTCCTGACGCTCCTCCTGCGGGCCCTGAAGGCCCCGGAGGGCGCCGACGAGACCTCCCCGGCCGACTACTCCGCCGAGGCGGGCGACGAGTCCGTGGAGCGTGCCCCGCAGCCCGTGGTGGCGCACTGACGCGCCGGGGGCGCGCATAGCCGCGCCCGTGCGCCCCGTGATCGCGCCGTTGCCTCAGCCGAGACTGGGGTGACGGCGCGATCATCTGTTATGACGAGCCGTCCAACGGAGAGACCGGGAGAGACAACCTACGACCACCGCACCGACCACGGGGAGCCACGCATGACCGACCTCACCACGGTACGCAACGGGCATCGCAGCCAGCCGGACGGCCGGCCGCGGCTGCCCTCGGTGCTGATCGCCACCCGGCACGGCGAGTCGACGGCCAACGTGGAGTTCCGGCACGCCGACGCCACCGGCGCGCTGTCCGTCCCGATCACCTCCCGGGACGCCGACATCCCGCTGTCGCTGCGCGGCCAGGCCCAGGCCCACGACCTGGGCCGCTGGTGGGCCGACCTGCCGCCCGCCGACCGCCCCCGCTCGCTGTGGTGCTCGCCGTACCTGCGCACCGCCGAGACCGCCAGAATCGCGCTCGCCCAGGCCTCCGGCATGGGCGCCGTCCCGGTCGGCCTGCCGGTGCGCTACGACGAGCGGCTGCGCGACCGCGAACTCGGGGTGCTGGAGATGCTCACCAAGGCCGCGATCGAGCGTGACCACCCCGCGGAGGCCGAGCGCCGCCGCCGGATGGGCGAGCTGTACTACCGCCCGCCGGGCGGCGAGTCCTGGCTGGACGTGGCGCTGCGGGTGCGCTCGCTGCTGCGCGACCTGGCCGAGGAGGAGGCCGGTCGGCCGGTGCTGGTGGTGGCGCACGACTGCACGGTGCTGATGATGCGCCACGTGCTGGACCGGCTCGGCGAGGAGCAGCTGCTGGCCCTCGACCCGGTCGCCAACTGCTCGACCAGCGTCTGGCGGGCCCGCGACGGGCGGCTGCGCCCGCAGTCCTGGAACCAGACCGGCCACCTGTCCTGACGCGCCGTCAGGGCCGCGGGAGGGCCCCGGGACGGCGTGCGGGCCGTCGGGGCGGGGCTCAGGCCGCCGGGCTCACGGCCGGCCGGGGGTGGCCGAAGGCCCGCCGGTAGGCCTGCGGGGTGGTGCCGAGCCGGCGGCCGAAGTGGTGGCGCAGGGTGGCGGCGTTGCCGAAGCCGCAGCGCGCGGCGACGGCGTCCACGCTCTCGTCGGTGGACTCCAGCAGCCGCTGGGCGAACAGCACCCGCTGCCCGATCAGCCAGCGGTGCGGGGTGGTGCCGGTCTCCTGCTGGAAGCGGCGGGCGAAGGTGCGCGGCGACATGTGGGCGAGCTGGGCGAGCCGCTCGACGCTGGTCTCCTCCTCCAGGTGGCGGCGCATCCACTCCAGCACCCCGCCGAGGGAGTCGCCCTCGCCCTCCGGCAGCGGGCGGTTGATGAACTGGGCCTGCCCGCCGTCCCGGTGCGGGGCGACCACCATCCGGCGGGCGATGCCGCGGGCCACCTCGGCGCCCTGCACCTTGCGCACCAGGTGCAGGCAGGCGTCGATGCCGGCCGCGGTGCCCGCCGAGGTGATCACGGGGTCGTCGTCGACGTACAGCACGTCCGGTTCGACGGTGGTCAGCGGGAAGCGCTCGGCCATCAGGTCCGCATACCGCCAGTGGGTGGTGGAGCGCCGGCCGTCGAGCAGGCCGGCCGCGCCGAGCAGGAAGCTGCCGGAGCAGATCGACAGCAGGTGCGCGCCGCGGGCCAGCGCGGCGCGCAGCGCCTCGCACAGCTCCTCGGGGTAGTGGTCGCGGATGCCGGTGGCGGTGGCGATCACCAGGTCGGCCTCGGCGATCCGCTCGGGGCCGTGCGGCACGTCGATGCTGAACCCGGCGTGCGTGCGCATCGGGCCGGGGCGGTCGCCGACCAGCGCGAAGTCGTAGACCGGCAGGCCCTCCTCGCTCCGGTCCAGGCCGAACACCTCGCAGGCCACGCCCAGTTCGAAGGGGTGGACCTCCTCCAGCACGATCACCGCGACGTTGCTCAGCATGGGTCCAGGATGGCAGTGGCAGGATTTCGAGGCAAGCAGGCTTTCCTGCCACTCGTACGCGGTGCGCCCGGAGCGGAGAGTGGACCCATGACCACCGCGCTCGCCCTGCTGGGCCTCCTCGGCAGTTTCGGACTCCTCGGCGTCCTGGTCGGCCGCGACCTGGACCGGACCACCAGGCACGGCCGGGACAACCGCCACCGCCCCACCGGCTATCCCGTCGACCCGGACCTCGCCGACCCGCGCCGGATCCGCTCCGGCACACTGTCCGAATGCAGCCCCCGATCATCCGCCGCGCCCTCGCCGAGGACCTCGAAGGCGCCGGCGCGGTCAGCGTCGAGGCCTTCGTCGGCGACGGCCACACCCGCTCCGATTCCCCGTACGTCCACCTGCTGAGGGACGCCGCGCGCCGCGACCGGGAGGCCGAACTCCTGGTCGCGGTCGACGCGTCGGGGCAGGTCCTCGGCTGTGTGACCTTCGCCGCCGGCGGCACCGAGTGGGCGGACATCGCCGAGCCGCACGAGGGCGAGATCCGGATGCTGGCGGTCGGCGCGGCGGCCCGCGGCCGCGGCGTCGGCCGGGCCCTGGTGGCCGCCGCGATGGAGCGCAGCCGGGAGCTGGGCCTGGCCGGAATGGCGTTCTCCACCCGGCCCGCGATGACCGCCGCGCACCGGATCTACGAGGCGCTGGGCTTCGTCCGCACCCCCGCCCGGGACTGGCAGCCGATGCCCGGCCTTCAGCTGATGGTCTACACGATCCGGTTCTGACGGGCGCTTCGCATCCGTCCTGTTGTCTACGCGCGGACGGGCCGACACGACACGCGCTACTACATCTGGTGCTTCCAGCTCCAGCCGCCACTACATGTATGCTCACTCTCGCTGTCAACGCAGGGGAACCCGGTGCGAGTCCGGGACTGCCCCGCAACGGTGAGCGGGCTGCAGCGACGCCCGCGCAGTCCGAGGACCTGCCGACGGTGTGCGACACGGCATCCCCGCAGACGCCATGCAGCACTGCTTTGCCGTCCGGTCTCGCGGGCGGGCCGGGGGTGGGTCTTTCGCGCGCCGTTACGCGTTTTCGGCGTGCCGTCCTCCCCTGCCGCACGCGCGGATCCGGACAACCGTGCCACGTCCGACCGCCGCCACAGGAGAGAGTGCGCCTTGACCGTCGCCGCCTCAGTCACCCTGCCGTCCCAGGGTTCCGCCGACACCTTCACCGATCCCGGTGCGGCGCTGCTTCGGCTGCTCACCGACCGCAGCACCGATCTCCCCCAGGTGGACCCCGGCCACGTCGCCGCCGCCGCACTGCGCGGCCGCCATGCCGGCTCGGACTTCGCCGAGCTGCGCGGGCTGGCCGTGGAGGCCGCCGCGTCGATGATCGCCGAGGACCCCCAGTACTCGAAGCTGGCCGCCCGCCTGCTCGCCCTGGAGATCCGTGACGAGGCCCGCACCCAGGGCGTCACCGCGTTCTCCGACTCGGTCGCCGTCGGCCACGCCGAGGGCCTGATCGGCGACGCCACCGCCGCCTACGTCGCCGAGCACGCCGCGCTCTTCGACGCGCTGATCGACCCTCAGGGCGACGACCGCTTCGAGTACTTCGGCCTGCGCACCGTCCAGTCCCGCTACCTGCTGCGCCACCCGATCACCCGCAAGGTGGTCGAGACCCCGCAGCACTTCCTGCTCCGCGTGGCGGCGGGCCTCGCGGTCGGCACCGACGAGCGCTCGGTGCACGAGGTGGCCGAGCTGTACCGGCTGATGAGCCGGCTGGAGTACCTGACGTCCTCCCCGACGCTGTTCAACTCCGGCACCCGGCACCCGCAGATGTCCTCCTGCTACCTGCTGGACTCGCCGCTGGACAACCTGGACTCGATCTACAACCGCTACGCGCAGATCGCCCGGCTGTCCAAGCACGCCGGCGGCATCGGCCTGTCCTACTCCCGGATCCGCTCCCGCGGCTCGCTGATCCGCGGCACCAACGGGCAGTCCAACGGCATCGTGCCGTTCCTGCGCACCCTGGACTCCTCCGTGGCGGCGGTCAACCAGGGCGGCCGGCGCAAGGGCGCGGCCTGCGTCTACCTGGAGACCTGGCACGCCGACATCGAGGAGTTCCTGGAGCTGCGCGACAACACCGGCGAGGAGGCGCGGCGCACCCACAACCTGAACCTGGCGCACTGGATCCCGGACGAGTTCATGCGCCGGGTGAACGCCAACCAGGACTGGTCGCTGTTCTCCCCCGCCGACGTGCCCGAGCTGGTCGACCTGTGGGGCGCCGACTTCGACGAGGCGTACCGCAAGGCCGAGCTGGCCGGCAAGGCCGTGCGCACCATCCCCGCGCAGACCCTGTACGCCCGGATGATGCGCACCCTGGCGCAGACCGGCAACGGCTGGATGACCTTCAAGGACGCCTCCAACCGGGCCGCCAACCAGACCGCGCTGCCGGGCCGCGTGGTGCACTCCTCGAACCTGTGCACCGAGATCCTGGAGGTCACCGACGACTCCGAGACCGCGGTCTGCAACCTCGGCTCGGTCAACCTGGGCGCGCACGTCGCCCCGGGCGCCTCGGTCGACGACCTCACGAGCGCGATGGACTGGGAGCGCCTGGACGCCACCGTCCGCACCGCGGTGACCTTCCTCGACCGCGTGATCGACATCAACTTCTACCCGACCACCGAGGCCGGGGCGTCCAACTCCCGCTGGCGCCCGGTGGGCCTGGGCGTGATGGGCCTGCAGGACGTCTTCTTCAAGCTGCGGATCGACTTCGACTCCGCCGAGGCGAAGACCCTCTCCACCCTGATCGCCGAGCGCATCATGCTCACCGCCTACGAGCGCTCCGCCGACCTGGCCGAGCAGTTCGGCCGGCACGAGGCGTACGAGGAGACCCGCGCCGCCCGCGGCCAGCTGCACATCGACCACTTCGGTGCGGCCGCCCCGCAGTGGACCGAGCGCTGGGACGCGCTGCGCGCCCGGATCGCCGCCGTCGGCCTGCGCAACTCGCTGCTGCTCGCCATCGCGCCGACCGCGACCATCGCCTCGATCGCCGGCGTCTACGAGTGCATCGAGCCGCAGGTCTCCAACCTGTTCAAGCGCGAGACGCTGTCCGGCGAGTTCCTCCAGGTCAACCCGTACCTGGTGCGCGAGCTGAAGGACCTCGGCGTCTGGGACCAGCAGACCCGGGACGCGCTGCGCGACGCCAACGGCTCCATCCAGGAGTTCAACTGGCTGCCGCAGGAGGTCCGTTCGCTCTACCGCACGGCGTGGGAGCTGCCCCAGCGCGCGCTGATCGACCTGGCCGCCGCCCGCCAGCCGTACATCGACCAGAGCCAGTCGCTGAACCTGTTCATGGCGGCGCCGACCATCGGCAAGCTCTCCTCGATGTACTCCTACGCCTGGAAGGTCGGTCTCAAGACCACCTACTACCTGCGCTCCCGCCCCGCGACCCGGATCGCCCAGGCCGCCTCCGGAGCCGCCCGCGCCGCCGCCCCCGTGCCGGTGGCCGCCCCGACCCTCAGCCAGGAGGAGCAGGACGCCATCGCCTGCTCCCTGGAGAACCCCGAGTCCTGCGAGGCCTGCCAGTAATGTCCGACGACACGAAGATGCTGCTCGACCCGGGCTTCGAACTGACGCTCCGTCCGATGCGCTACCCGTCGTTCTACGACCGGTACCGGGACGCGATCAAGAACACCTGGACCGTCGAGGAGGTGGACCTGCACTCGGACGTGGCCGACCTGGCCAAGCTCTCCGAGGGCGAGCGCCACCTGATCGGCCGCCTGGTGGCCTTCTTCGCCACCGGCGACTCGATCGTCGCCAACAACGTGGTGCTGAGCCTCTACAAGCACATCAACTCCCCCGAGGCCCGGCTCTACCTGTCCCGGCAGCTGTTCGAGGAGGCCGTGCACGTCCAGTTCTACCTGACGCTGCTGGACACCTACCTGCCCGACCCCGAGGACCGCAACGCGGCCTTCGCCGCGGTGGAGAACATCCCCTCCATCCACCAGAAGGCCCAGTTCTGCTTCAAGTACATGAACGCGGTCGACCACCTCGACTCGCTGCAGACCAAGGAGGACCGCCGCGCGTTCCTCCTCAACCTGATCTGCTTCGCCGCCTGCGTCGAGGGCCTGTTCTTCTACGGCGCCTTCGCGTACGTGTACTGGTTCCGCAGCCGCGGCCTGCTGCACGGCCTGGCGACCGGCACCAACTGGGTGTTCCGCGACGAGTCGATGCACATGGACTTCGCCATGTCGGTGGTCGACACCGTCCGCGAGGAGGAGCCCGACCTCTTCGACGACGAGATGGCCAAGCAGGTCACCGAGATGCTGGAGGAGGCCGTCGAGGCCGAGCTCCAGTTCGCCCGCGACCTGTGCGGCGACGGCCTGGCCGGCATGAACACCGAGTCGATGCGCCAGTACCTGGAGGCCGTCGCCGACCAGCGCCTGGCCCGCCTCGGCCTGCCGATCCGCTACGGCTCCACCAACCCGTTCGGGTTCATGGAGCTGCAGAACGTCCAGGAGCTGACCAACTTCTTCGAGCGCCGGGTCTCCGCGTACCAGGTCGCCGTCGAGGGCTCGGTCTCCTTCGACGACGACTTCTGAGCCGACCGCAGCACGCACCGGGGGTGCGGGGCACCGCCCCGCACCCCCGTCAGCGTTCCAACTCCCGGTCGCCGGCCAGGATCCCGGCCTGCAGCTCGGTGACCGCCCGGCTCGGGTCCAGGCCCTGCTCCTCGCGGAGCAGGTCGCGCAGCTCGGCGTGGACCGCCGGCGCCTCCGCCTGCCGGCCGCAGCGGAACAGCGCCCCGAGCCGTTCGAACCCGGCCGCGCCGAACTGCGGGTCCGTTCCCAGGATTCGGTCGATCTCGACATGGAGCAACGTTCACCTCGTGGCAGCGTCGGTACGGTCGGGGGTGCGGGTACGGCGGGTACCAGGCGCGCTCGTGCTGGGCGTCGCTGGTGATGGCGGCCGCCTCGGCGGGCACCTGGATCTTCGGCAGTTCCACGGTCTGGGACGGCATCGGCGTCTCCTTCCTCCGAACCAACAAGGTGGGCCCGAATCCATGCAGCCCCGGTGTTGTCCCGGTGTGGCGGCGGTCTCGGCGGCCCGGGAACGCGAAAGGGGCCGGCGCCGCCGAAGCGGCACCGGCCCCTGACCTGCCGTCAGTCGTTGGCGACGGTCGCGTACTTCGGGGTGCCGTCGGCCATCTGGCGCAGGGCGTCCTTGCGGTCGCGCTTGGAGAGCCGGTCGATGTACAGGTAGCCGTACAGGTGGTCGGTCTCGTGCTGCAGGCAGCGGGCGAAGAAGCCGGTGCCCTCGACCCGGATCGGGTTGCCGTCCTTGTCCTGGCCGGTGACGGCCGCGAAGTCGGGGCGGGCCAGGTCCATGTACGCGCCGGGGACGGACAGGCAGCCCTCCGGCGAGTCGTCCAGGGTGCGGCGGCCGGCCGGGAGCTCCTCCAGCACGGGGTTGACCACGTGGCCGATGTGGCGCACGCCCTGGTCGTCGGGGCAGTCGTAGACGAAGACCTTCAGGTCGACGCCGACCTGGTTGGCGGCCAGGCCCACGCCCTCGGCGGCGTACATCGACTGGAACATGTCGTCGACCAGCGCGGAGAGCTCGGCGTCGAACGCGGTCACCGTCTTCACCTCGCGGTGCAGCACCGGGTTGCCGACCACGGTGATCGGGCGGGCGGCGCCCTTGCTCAGGTCGGGCTCCTCGCCGACCACCTTCAGCTCCCGGGGCTCCTCGTGCTCGTGCTCGTGGTGGTCGTGCCCGTGGTGGTCGTGGTGGTCGTGGTCGTGCTGCTCGGCCATCGCTGCTTTCCGCTCCGTCTGGATCTACCGGGATGCCTGATCTACCGGGATGTCGAGGTCCAGCCTACGGGGCGGCTCAACACACTTCTTCGAGATCGCGGTAGGCGCGGGTGGCCGGGGAGGCCGCCGCCCAGCGGTCCAGCAGGGCGCGCACCAGCCCGGTCGGCGCGGCGATCCCGCACTCCCGCTCGACCAGCCAGGACCCGCCGGCCGCGCCCTGGCTGAGGTGGCTGAGGTGGCCGGGGTGCAGCGGGTCGCCGTCGTCGTGCGGGTCGTGGTGCGCGGTGTACCCGTCGTCGATCGCCATCCGGCTCTCCGAGCAGGCCCGGCACAGCAGCCGCACCGAGGAGGTCCAGTCCTCGGCGGCGTACCCGGCGTCGGCGACCACCCGCTCCAGCGCGTCCCGGTCGGCGGCGGTCGCGGCCTGCAGCAGCACCACCCAGGTCGGCACGGGGGACGGCGCCCACAGTTCGATCTCGTCGAAGACCGGGTAGGCGACGCCGTCGGCCACCCGCTCGCCGTGCGGGGCGCCGTCGTGCAGCACCACCTCGCCCCAGCGGCGGCCGGAGGACGGCAGCGGGATGGACAGCACCTCGATCCGCGCCGGGTCGAGCCGCCGCCCCCACACCACCTCGGACTCGCCGTCCGGGGAGAGCCGCACGGGGGTGGTGCCCAGGTCCAGCTCGATCGGCCCGTCCGCCGGGCCCGCCCCGCCCGGCAGCCGCAGCCCGTACGCCTGCCAGGCGCGGCGGGCCAGCGGCCAGTCCTGCAGGGCGGTGGCGGTGATGCCGAGGTTCCACCAGTCCGGGGCGCCGTGCTGGCGGTCGAGCAGCGCGACGGCACGCAGCCCGGCGCTGCGGGCCTGCTCCCAGTCGCGGCGGAACTTGTGCAGCAGGGCCAGGTTGAACCAGGAGTCGGACAGCCACGGCTCCAGGTCCGCGGCCATCACCAGCAGCGCCCCGGCGTCCTCGTACCGGCCGTCGCCGATCAGCGTGAAGGCCCGGTCGGTGGTCTGCCGCCAGGTCGCCGACGGACGGTGCCGTGCGCGGTGGAAGATCCTCACGTTGGTCCCTTGCCGTCGGTCGTCACCGGGTCGCCCCGCCTCCGGGTCTTCCCGCCACGACCGCATCCAACCACGCCGACCTTGCGGTGCGCGCCCCGCGCGTCCATTCAGGCAGCGCGGGCCCGCCGGTCAGAGCGGGCGGCGGCGGTGGCGCCGCGCGCCGAGCCGGGCGAGCGCGTCCAGCACCGCCGGGTCGTAGCCGCCGGCGTCCAGCCGCAGGTGGTCCAGCGGGTCGAGGCCGCCGCCGCGGGGGCGGTCGGCGGCGGCGGTGCGCAGGTCGTCGTGGGCGTTGGCGACCCGGATGATCCGGGCGGCCAGCGGCAGCGTCGCGTCCGGACGGCCGTCCGGCAGCCGGCACGGGTCGGCGAGCCGGGCGACCTGCTGCCACACCTGCCGGGGCACCCCGGTGCGCTGGATCACCTCGCTGCCGAGCCGGGCGATCCGCTGCTGCTCGGCGTCGGGCAGCAGCGCGGTCGCCCCGCCGGGCACCGGCTCGACCAGCGACAGCTGGCCGATGTCGTGCATCAGCGCGGCGTACTCCAGCTGCGCCAACTCCCGGCTGCCGAGGCCGAGTTCGCGGCCCAGCGCGCAGGCCGTGTCGGCCACCCGGCGGGCGTGTCCGGGGGTGGTGTAGCCGGCGATCTCGGTGGCCCGGGCGAGCGTCTCGATGGTCTGCCCGGCGGTGGCCCGGACCGCCGCGGCCCGCCGGAACGAGGTCTGGGCGAGCAGCAGCGGCACGCAGAACACCGGCAGCGCCCACAGCCCGGCCTCCCCGGCGAGCAGGGCCAGCAGCAGTCCGGTGGCGACCACCGCCGAGCCGATGCCGAGCAGCGCGTGCAGCTGGTCGTCGAGCGCCGCGGCGAACCGCAGCCCGGTCCGGACCCGCTGCTGCACGGCGGCCAGCACCGCGTCGCCGAGCGCGGCCAGGGCGGCGACCGCGGCCAGCAGCGCCCCGTACGCCGGCCCGGGCAGCCGGTCGGTGACGCCCGCGTTGTACAGCGGTTGGAACAGCAGCGCCGCGAACGAGACGGTGACCAGCCGGCGCGCGGCGGCGTCCAGCGCCGGATCGAACGGCGCGGGCGGGATCCGCCGGGCGGCGGTGAGCGCGGCCCGGCCGGCCAGTTGCAGCACCAGCCGGGCGGCGGTGCCGAGCGCGGTCACCGCGGAGACCTGCAGCACCCCGTGCGTGGTGGGCAGCCCGTGCAGCGGGCCGAGCAGCGCGTACGCCAGCGCGACGGCGGTGGCCACCGGCGCGGGTTCCCGGTCGCCGGGGAGGGCGGGGCCGGCGCTCTGCCCGAGCGTGATCAGACCGGTGAACGCCAGCGCCACGGCCGGCTGGACGAACCCGTCGGCCAGCAGGTGCAGCAGCGCGGCCGCGCACAGCAGGGCGGCCGCGCCGTGCACCAGGTCGGCCGCACCGGGACGGCGGAGCCTCATGCCGCCCCGCTGGTCGGCAGGGTCCGGCCGCTCTGCTGCGGCAGCCGGGCGGGTTCGGGGACGCCGAGCGGGATGTCCGGGACCTCGCCGTCCCAGCCGCCGGGCGGGGCGGGTTCGGGCTGCCAGCCGTGCTCGGCGACCGCGGAGACCAGGGCGCCGACCATCACCGGGTCGAACTGGCTGCCCGCGCAGCGCTCCAGCTCGGCGACGGCCTCCGGGACGGGCCGGCCGCGCCGGTAGGAACGGGTGGAGGTCATCGAGTCGAAGGCGTCGGCGACCGAGATGATCCGGGCGAACTCGGGGATCCGGTCCCCGGCCAGCCCGTGCGGGTAGCCGCGGCCGTCCATCCGCTCGTGGTGGTGCAGGATGCCGTCCCGGCCCTCGCCGAGGAAGTCCAGCTGGCGCACCAGCTCGTGCCCGAACACCGGGTGCACCTCGACCGCCCGCCGCTCCGCCTCGGTGAGCGGCCCGTTGCGGCGCAGCAGTTCGGTGGCGACGGCGAGCTTGCCGACGTCGTGCAGCGTCCCGGCGAAGTGCAGGGTGCGCACCCGGTCCTCGGCCAGGCCGAGCTGACGGGCGATCAGCACCGAGGCCCGGCCGACCCGTTCGCTGTGCCCGCGGGTGTACGCGTCCTTGATCTCCACCGCCTGCACCAGCGCCTGCACGGTCGCCCGGTGCGCGGTGCGCTCGCGGTGGCCCTGCGCGGACAGCCAGGCGGCGATGGTCAGCGGCAGCAGTCCGAGCACCGCGGCGAACGCTCCGTACGGGCCCTGCCAGAGCACCGCGATCATCAGCCCGCCGGCGCCGTGCAGCAGCGCGGCGGGCGCCGCCCCGCGCACCGCGCGCAGCGCCGCACCCGTCCGGCGGCCGCAGGTCAGGCGCCGCATCCCGGCCACCAGCACGCCGTTGACCAGGCAGAACGCCAGTACCGCGGCGAGTGCGCCGAGCGCCGCCGCGGGGAACCGGGTGCCCAGCAGCAGCCGGGCCCCGCCGAGCAGGCGGAACACCTCGGCGGCGGCGGCCGAGGCCAGCGCCAGCTGGGCGGCGTTCCAGGCCCGGCGCAGCGTGCGCGGCTCGGGAGCCGGGCCGAGCAGCGCCCCGGGCAGGGCGACCAGCGCGGCGGCGGCGGGCGGAAGCATCAGCACCCCGGCGAACAGCACCGGGAAGAAGCCGCCGCCGTCCGACTCGGCGGCCGGCTCGACCGGCGGCCGGCCTCGCAGCCGCCGCCACAGCCGGGCGCACGGGGTGGGAGCGCCGTGCGCCAGCGACTCCAGGCAGAGGTGCAGCAGCGCCAGCAGCCCGATCCGGGGCCAGTCGAACTCGGGTCCGGCGGCGGCCAGCGGCAGCAGCACGGCCACCGCGGCCAGCAGCACCGCGACCAGGTAGCCGACCGCCCGCCCCGGTAGCGCGGTGCGCTCGCGTTCGCTGGCGATCTCGGCCTCCCCCGCCCGTACCGGGCCCTCCGACGTGAGGACTCGTCAGAGAATAGGGCCCGGCCGTGCGGCTGCGGCGCACGATCGCGGATAGCCGCAGCCGGAGCAGTGCCAGCTCACCCGATCGAGTGAGCGCTCACTCCGCGGCTGCAACCGCCGTGCCGTGTCCGGCCGCCCCCTCGACCGTCATCTCGACGGCCACCGCGCGCGCCACGGACACCTCGACCACCGACTCGCCGCCCTCCGCGGAGCGCTGGGCCGAGCGGATCGAGTCGATCCGCGCCAGCACCTTCGACCGCAGATCGGTCGGCGTGTCGTCGCAGCCGCAGGACCGCTTGATCAGCGCCTTGATCGCCTGTTCGAGGCCGTACTTCTCCAGGCACGGCGAGCACTCGTCGAAGTGCACCCGCAGCTTGGCGCAGTCGCCCTCGGGCATCTCGTTGTCGAGGAATTCGTAGAGGTGGTCCAGCACCTCTCCGCACTCGGTCTCGTGCGGCTCGCCGCAGCTCATGAGCCCGCGCCCTTCGCTTCCTGCCCTGCACCGGTACCGGCCGGAACCAGCCCTCGCTCGCGGGCGTAGTCCTCCAGCATGCCGCGCAGCTGGCGGCGGCCACGGTGCAGTCGGGACATCACCGTACCGATGGGTGTACCCATGATGTCCGCGATCTCCTTGTACGCAAAGCCCTCGACGTCCGCGAGATAGACGGCGATCCGGAATTCCTCCGGGATCGCCTGCAGGGCGTCCTTCACGTCGCTGTCCGGCAGGTGGTCGAGCGCCTGCGCCTCGGCCGAGCGCAGCCCGGTCGACATGTGCGACTCGGCGCGCGCCAGCTGCCAGTCCTCGATCTCCTCGGCCGCGGTGCGCTGGGGTTCGCGCTGCTTCTTGCGGTACGAGTTGATGAACGTGTTGGTGAGGATGCGGTACAGCCACGCCTTGAGGTTGGTGCCCTCGCGGAACTGGTGGAAGGACGCGTACGCCTTGGCGAACGCCTCCTGGAGCAGGTCCTCCGCATCGGCCGGGTTGCGCGTCATGCGCAGCGCCGCCGAGTACATCTGGTCCAGGTAGCCCAGCGCGTCGCGCTCGAAGCGCTCGCGCCTGGCCTCCTCGCTCTCGTTCTCGGACACCCGGAAGGTGTCCTCGCCGATCGCCTCGGCCAGTTCGTCGCCGGTGAGCTGCTCGCCCTCCGGACGGCCCTGGTCGGTGCCTGAAGCACCCGACACGGCCGCGTCATCGGTCCCGACGACCGGACCCACCTCCTCGATCACTCGGGTACGGCCCGACTTGGGCCGACCCGGAAGCGAGGATATCGGGCTGACCGGCTTGTCGCCCGCGACAACCCACTCCGACCAGTCCGGGACGAGTGACGTGGCCGTCGCCCGCTCCTCGGGCCGTTCGGGGCACGCGATCGAACCCATGGACGCTGCCTTTCCACCGGGGGCATGTTCTGACGACCTGTGCAACCCCGCGGGGGCACCGGGCATTCCCGGTCACCGGTCGAGCCACTGGGTGACCGCTCCGGTGATCAGCGCCAGCGTCTGGCCCTGGTCGACGGGCGCCTTCTTGGGGACCTTGAAGGCGTGGGAGGCGTGCGGGACTTCGACCAGGCGGTGGGTGTCCGGGAGCGGCGGGAACTCGGCGGGGGTGCCGAAGGTGTCGGCGCCGCCCTGCACCACCAGGGTGGGCAGGGCGGTGGCCAGGAGTTCCTCGGCGCGGCTCTTCTCCGGCCGGCCCGGCGGGTGCAGCGGGAAGGCGAGCGCCAGCACGCCCGCGGCGCCGAGCCCGGCCGAGGTCCGGCAGGCGACCCGCGCGCCGGCGCTGCGGCCGCCGGCGAAGACCGGCAGGCCCTCCTCCCGCGCGGCGGCGAACTGCGCGGGCCAGCCGGCGTCGAGCGTCGCCGGCGCGGGGGCGAGCTTGCGGCCGGCCACCCGCCAGGGCTGTTCGGCGAGGACCACGGTGACGCCGGCGGCCGGGAGCGCGGCGGCGAGGGTCTGCAGGTCGGGGGCTTCGATCCCGCCGCCGGCGCCGTGGCCGAGCAGGAGGACGGCGCGCGCGTCGGCGGCGCGGAAGTAGTGGAGCCGGGCGTCCCCGGCGGGAGTGGCGATGGTCCGCTGCATGCGCCGAGCCTAGGCAACGGTGCGGGTCAGAACAGCGTGGTGCGGTCGTCCTCGGTGAGTTGCCCGGTCAGGCCGGGGTGGTTGTTGCGGACGCTGCCGACCGCGTCGCCGACCGGGTGGATGCGCAGCGAGCCGGGCGCGGGCGGGGTGAGGTCGGCGCGTTCGGCGGCCGGGTCGAGCCAGGCGTCCCACCGGGTGCGGTCCAGGTAGAGCGGCATCCGCTCGTGGACGGGGGCGAGCAGCGGTTCGGCGGCGGTCGTGACGATGGTGCAGGTGACCAGCCAGGCGTCGGGGTGGTCGGCGGGCAGCTCGCGGTTGCGCCAGAACTCGTAGAGGCCGGCCAGGGCGAGCGGGGCGCCGTCGGCGCGGGAGACGAAGTAGGGCTGCCGGGGCGGGCGGGCCGGGTCGTCGGTGGGGGCGGTCTGCCATTCGTAGTAGCCGTCGACGGGTATCAGGCAGCGCCGCGAGGCGTAGGCCTGCCGGTAGGCGGGCTTCTCGTGGACGGTCTCCGCGCGGGCGTTGATCATCTTCACCGCGGTGTCCGGGCTGCCGGCCCAGGCGGGCACCAGTCCCCAGCGCAGGATGCGCAGTTGGCGCACGGGGCGGCGCTCGCCGCGGGGTGCGCGGTCGAGCACGGCGAAGGTCCGCGCGGTCGGCGCGACGTTCCAGCTGGGCGCGAGCGTCTCGGTCGGGTCCCACTGCTGGACGCCGAAGTGCCCGACCAGGTCGGCCGGGTCGGTGGAGGAGGCGAAGCGACCGCACATGTCGATCAGCTTGCCAGAGCCGCCCGGCGGCCCGGACGGGTCCGGGAGAACCGGCGGCTACCGGCCGCTCGTCCCTCCGTGGGAGGCTGCCCGCGCGGACGCGACTGGATCGGAGGCGGACCGGATGGAACTCGCACAGCTGTGGGACCGGCTGGCCGGCGCTCAGCCGGACCCGCCGCGCTGGCTGGTGCTGGCCGCCGCGGCGGCGGCGCTGCTGGCGGTGGCGCTGCGCCCGGTGTGGCGGCTGAGCCGCACCGCGGTGACCATCGCGCACGAGGGCGGGCACGGCGTGATGGCGCTGCTGACGCGCCGTCGGCTGTCCGGCATCCAACTGCACTCGGACACCTCGGGGCTGACCGTCTCCTCGGGCCGGCCCTCCGGCCCGGGCATGGTGCTGACCGCCGCGGCGGGCTATCCGGCGCCCTCGTTGCTCGGGCTGGGCGGGGCGGCGCTGCTCGCCTCGGGCCGGGTCACCGCGCTGCTGTGGATCGGCATCGCGCTGCTGGCCGGGATGCTGGTGATGCTGCGCAACCTGTTCGGGGTGCTGGCGGTGCTGGCCACCGGCGGGGCGTTCTGGGCGGTGTCCTGGTACGGCGGCGCCGAGTGGCAGGCGGGCTTCGCCTACCTGGGCGTGTGGTTCCTCCTGTTGGCGGGCGTGCGGCCGGTGGTCGAGCTCCAGGCGACCCGGCGGCGCGGGGCCTCCCCGGGGTCGGACGCCGACCAGCTCGCGCACCTGACCCGGGTGCCCGCGGTGCTGTGGGTGACGGTGTTCCTGGTGGTGTCGCTGGCCTGCCTGGCGCTCGGGGGCAGCTGGCTGCTGCCCCGGTAGCCGGGCGGCGCCTCATAGACTTGGCGCCATGACCGACACCCTGTGGCCCGCTCCCCTCGCCACCGCCGCCGTGGACGCGACCGTGACCATCCCCGGCTCGAAGTCCGCGACCAACCGCGCGCTGGTGCTGGCGGCGCTGGCCGACGGCCCGGGCTGGGTGCGCCGACCGCTGCGCAGCCGCGACTCGCAGCTGATGGCGGACGGCCTGCGGGCGCTGGGCGTGACGGTCGAGGAGACGGTGAACGCGGCCTCCGGCGGCACCGGCGGCGGCGAGGCGTGGCGGGTCATCCCGGCCGCCCAGCTGCGCGGCCCGGCCCAGGTGGACGTCGGCAACGCGGGCACCGTGATGCGCTTCCTGCCGCCGCTGGCCACGCTGGCCGACGGCCCGGTGCACTTCGACGGCGACCCGCGCAGCCACGAGCGCCCGCAGCACGGGGTGATCGACGCGCTGCGCACCCTCGGCGCCCGGATCGACGACGGCGGCCGCGGCGGCTTCCCGCTGACCGTGCACGGCACCGGCGCGCTGGACGGCGGCCCGGTGGAGGTGGACGCCTCGTCCTCCTCGCAGTTCATCTCGGCGCTGCTGCTCTCCGGCGCCCGCTTCAACCACGGCGTGGAGATCCGCAACGTCGGCGAGACCGTGCCCTCGCTGCCGCACATCCGGATGACCGTCGACATGATCCGCAAGGCCGGCGGCCAGGTCGACGCGCCGGAGGACGGCGGGGAGAAGGACGTCTGGCGGGTCACCCCGGGCGCGCTGATCGGCCGCGACCTGGTGGTCGAGCCGGACCTGTCGAACGCCGCGCCGTTCTTCGCCGCGGCCCTGGTCACCGGCGGCCGGGTCACCGTCCGGGACTGGCCGCGGCACACCTACCAGCCCGGCGACCAGCTCCGCGAGATCTACACCGCGATGGGCGGCAGCTGCCAGTTCACCGACGAGGGACTGGAGTTCACCGGCACCGGCAAGATCCACGGGATCGAGGTGGACCTGCACGACGTCGGCGAGCTCACCCCGGTGATCGCCGCGGTCGCCGCGCTCGCCGACTCCGAGTCCCACCTGTACGGCATCTCCCACCTGCGGATGCACGAGACCGACCGGCTGGCCGCGCTCGCCACGGAGATCAACGGCCTCGGCGGCGACGTCCGGGAGACCGAGGACGGCCTGCGGATCCGGCCCCGCCCGCTGCACGGCGGCGTCTTCCACACCTACGAGGACCACCGGCTGGCCACCGCCGCCGCCGTGCTGGGCCTGGCCGCCGACGGCGTGCTGGTGGAGAACGTGGCGACCACGGCCAAGACCCTGCCGGACTTCCCGCAGATGTGGGCCGATCTCCTCGGCCAGGGCTGACGGGGGATCACGAGCATGCGCCGCTACGGCAAGGACGCCGACGAGGACGACATCCGCAGCCGCCCGGGCCGCCGGGGCTCCCGCCCCCGCACCCGCATCCGGCCCAAGCACGAGGACGCCGCCGAGGCGATGATCCTCACCGTGGACCGCGGCCGGATCACCTGCCTGGTCGACGGCGGCACCAAGGACGAGCGCCTGGTCACCGCCATGAAGGCCCGCGAACTCGGCCGCAAGGGCGTCGTCGTCGGCGACGTGGTCAACGTGGTCGGCGACCTCACCGGCGACCCGGACACGCTGGCCCGGATCGTCCGGGTCGAGGAGCGCACCTCGGTGCTGCGCCGCACCGCGGACGACGACGACCCGTACGAGCGGATCGTGGTCGCCAACGCCGAGCAGATGGCCATCGTCACCGCCCTCGCCAACCCCGAGCCGCGCCCCCGGCTGATCGACCGCTGCCTGGTCGCCGCGTACGACGCCGGGATGGACCCGCTGCTGGTGCTCACCAAGGCCGACCTGGCCTCCGCCGACGAGCTGCTGGAGTCCTACGCCCCGCTCGGCATCCGCTACGTGGTGACCCGTCACGACGAGCTGGCCACGGCCGGCGCGGAGGCCGTCCGGGAACACCTGCGCGGGCTGACCACCGTCTTCATCGGGCACTCCGGCGTCGGCAAGACCACCCTGGTCAACGCGCTGGTCCCGGACCGGCAGCGGAGCACCGGCCACGTCAACGCCGTCACCGGCCGCGGCCGGCACACCACCGTCTCCGCGCTCGCGCTGCGGCTGCCGCCGCCGCCCGGCGTCAAGCCCGGCTCGAAGAAGGCGCTCGACCCGGGCTGGGTGATCGACACCCCCGGCTTCCGCTCCTTCGGCCTGTCCCACATCGACCCGTCCCGGGTCATCCTCGCCTTCCCCGACCTGGAGCCCGGCACCGCCGACTGCCCGCGCGCCTGCTCGCACGACGAGCCGGACTGCGCACTGGACGCCTGGGTCGCCGAGGGCCACGCCGACCCCGCCCGGCTGTACTCGCTGCGCCGTCTGCTCGCCACCAAGGAGGCGGGCGAGGGCGACTGAGAGTTCACGCGATCACGAGTCGCCCGGGCCCCTGCGCTGGGTAACGATAGGAGGGTCACACCCTCCGATCTGACAGGGAGTCAACCCGATGGCATGGGCCATGGTGATCCTCGCCGGTCTGCTGGAAACGGGCTTCGCGGTCAACCTCAAGCTCAGCGACGGCTTCACCAAGCTCTGGCCCACCATCAGCTTCTGCGTCTTCGCGCTCGGCTCCTTCGGTCTGCTCACCCTGTCCCTGAAGACCCTGCCGGTCGGCAGCGCCTACGCGGTGTGGACCGGCATCGGCGCGGCCGGTACCGCGGTCTACGGGATCGTCTTCCTGGGCGAGTCCTCCTCCACCCTGAAGCTGGTCTCGATCACGCTGGTGATCGCGGGCGTGATCGGCCTCCAACTCAGCGGCTCCGGGCACTGATTCCGCTAGGGTTCGGGCATGGCCGACTACCACGACGATCTCCGACTCGCCCACGTCCTCGCCGACTCGGCCGACTCGGTCACCATGGAGCGCTTCAAGGCGCTGGACCTGAAGATCGAGACCAAGCCCGACCTGACGCCCGTCAGCGACGCCGACAAGGCCGCCGAGGAACTGGTCCGCTCGGTGCTGCAGCGCGCCCGGCCGCGCGACGCGGTGATGGGCGAGGAGTACGGCCTGCAGGGCACCGGCCCGCGCCGCTGGGTGATCGACCCGATCGACGGCACCAAGAACTACGTCCGCGGCGTGCCGGTCTGGGCCACCCTGATCGCCCTGCTCGAGGAGCAGCCGGACGGCGAGCTCCAGCCCGTGGTCGGCATCGTCTCGGCGCCCGCGATCAGCCGCCGCTGGTGGGCCGCGAAGGGGCTCGGCGCGTACGCCGGGCGCAGCCTCGCCAAGGCCCAGCGGATCCACGTCTCCAAGGTCTCCCGGCTCGCCGACGCCTCGCTCTCCTACTCCTCCCTCACCGGCTGGGAGGAGCGCGCCCGGCTCGACGCCTTCCTCGACCTCACCCGCCAGTGCTGGCGCACCCGCGCCTACGGCGACTTCTGGTCCTACATGATGGTCGCCGAGGGCGCGGTCGACATCGCCGCCGAACCCGAGCTCTCCCTCTGGGACATGGCCGCCCCCTGCATCGTCGTCCAGGAGGCCGGCGGCCGCTTCACCGGCCTCGACGGCATCGACGGCCCCGGCGGCGCGGACGCGGTGGCCTCCAACGGGATCCTCCACGAGGCGACGCTGCGCGCACTGACGGTGTGAACCGTCAGGGGCGCGGGGAACTGCGCGAAGCGGAAGGCACACGCCGGAAAGATCGCGCCGAAGAGGTCCAGTTGCACGTGGACGCGACCCCACGACCTGTCAGGCGCTGAGCTCGGCGTCCAGCGCCCCCAGCAGCCGCCCCGCGCGCTCCGCGACCTCGGCCGGGCCGTACTCGGCGGCGCGCTTGCACCAGTTCTCCGCCTGGACGGCCTCGCCGCGGCGCAGGGCCAGGAGGGCGAGCCGCAGGGCGGCGCGGCCGTGGCCGGCGTCGGCGGCGCGGGTGTACCAGAGCATGGCCTCGGCCTCGCTGTCCTGACGGGCCAGCAGCAGGCCGAGGTTGAACGCGGCGCTGCGGCTCCCGCCCTCCGCCGCGCGGCGGTACCAGCTCTCGGCGATCTGCAGCGCCCCGCGTTCGGCAGCCCGCACGCCCATCCGGACCTGGGCGCGGCGGTGCCCGGCGTCGGCCGCGACGGCGTACCAGTGCTCGGCCTCGGCGTCCGCGTCGCCGCGCCGGTCGAGCAGCGAGGCGAGCCGGAACGCGCCCTCCGCGGAGCCGCCGTCCGCGGCCTGCCGGTAGCGGTCGAGCGCGCCGACCAGGTTGCCGCGCTGCTCCTGGACGACCGCGAGCTGCAGGGCGGCCTCGCCGTGGCCCTCGGCGGCGGCGCGGGCGTACCACTCCTGGGCCTGGCGGTGTTCGCCGCGGCCGGCGTGCAGGACGCCGAGGTTGAAGGCGCCGTCGACGGAGCCCGCCTCGGCGGCCTTGGAGAACCAGGGTTCGGCGCCGGACTCGTCGCCGCGCTGGAGCAGCATGACGGCGAGCGCGTTGCAGGCCTCCCGGTGGCCGGCGTAGGCGGCGCGCCGGTACCACTGCTCGGCCTGCGCCTCGCGGCCGGCGCCGGCGCACAGCAGGCCGAGGTTGAAGGCTCCGTTGTGGTCGCCCGCGTCCAGGGCGACGCGGTACCAGCGCTCGGCGACGGCGTTCTCGCCGCGGCCGGCGTGCAGCGCGCCGAGGGCGTTGGCGGCGGTGCCGTCGCCGGCCTCGGCGGCCTCCTGCCACCATTCGGCGGCCGCGGCGAGGTCGCCGGCGTCGCGCAGCAGGAAGCCGAGGGCGCAGGCGGCGCGGGGTTCGCCGTTCTGCGCGGACTGCCGGTACCAGCGGGCGGCCTCGTCGAGGTCGCCGCGCTCCTCCAGCAGCACGCCGAGCCGCAGCGCGGCGCGCGGGTGGCTGCGGGCGGCGGCGGTGCGGTACCAGGTCTCGGCGGTGTCCTTGTCGCCGGCGGCCTCGCGCATCCGGGCGAGCCGGTAGCCGGCCTCGCGGTGGCCGGAGTCGGCGGCGGTCTTGAACCAGCGCTCGGCGCGGACGTCGCGGCGGTGCTCCATCAGGTCGCCGAGGGCGTATGCGCCGAGCGGGTGGCCGTGTTCGGCGGCGAAGTGCAGCCAGTACTCGGCGGCTTCCTCCTCGCCCTGGTCGCGCAGTTGCAGGCCGAGCGCGTGGGCGGCGGGGGCGGAGCCGGCCACGGCGGCCTGCCGCCACCACTGGGCGGCCTCGGTGCGGTGGCCCTGCTGGTGCAGCAGCACGCCGAGGTTGTTGGCGGCGGCGCGCAGCCCGGCGGCGGCGGCGCTGCGCAGGTACGGTTCGGCGTCCGCCAGGTCGCCGCGACGCAGCAGCAGGGCGCCGAGCTGGCTGGCGGCGTTGGCGTCGCCGGCATCGGCGGAGCCGCGGTGGCGGGCTTCCAGGGCGGCCTGCTCGCGGGCGGCCAGGGCGGTCTCGAAGTCGGCGCCGTCGTCGGGCGCGACGATCTCCCGGGCGGCGTGCGCGACCTGGTCGGCCGTCAGGTGGACCAGGCTCTCCGGGCCGTACCCGGTCACGACGGTTTCGCCGCCCGCGGTGGTGCGCTGTCCGGGCAGCGTGCTGTGCGACTCGGTGCCCAGCGACTCGTCGGTGGTGTGGACGCCGGTGTCGGTGTCCGTGGTGCTGCGAGCCGCCAGTCCTTCTCCCGTCCCGTTCCTGCCGATGAGCTTCATGCCGACTCCCGCTCCCCCCGAGTGTCGCGGCATTCGCCTCGGGCCTTCGGCCAGAGGTATTCCCCCCAGGGGGTGCGGCGGACCCTACGGCCCGTCAGAAGCCGTGGTGCGTCCCCCGTGTGGTCCATCGTCGCATCACCCGCAACCCGCTTACACCTGCTCCGTCCGTTTTGGCGGAGCGGGGCCGTAGCCCGGCGAGATTGCTTCGGCGCTTTGTCGATTTCCCGACACCCGGGCCCCACAAACCCCGGCCATGCATCGTACCGGAGTCGATCAACTCCGCGCGCCCGCAAGGGCGAAGGCCCGGAGGAACGATTCCTCCGGGCCTTCCTTAGAGGGTTCTTGACGGAGCCTCAGCTCACGCTGAAGTCGTCGGCCTGGTAGGCCCCCTGCGCGTACCAACCGTGCACCCAGACGGTCACCGAGGTGACCGAGGCCCCGGTGGTGAACTTGGTGGACAGCTGGCTCCACGCGCTCCCGCTGGTCCAGGTCGAGCTGTCCGCCCCGGAACCGGTGACGCCCAGGTAGGTGTAGTTGCCCTTGACCCAGGCGGAGAGCGTGTACGCGGTGTTCGGCTTGACCGTGATGGTCTGCGAGCACTGCGCGGTGTCACTGGCGCTGGGCGTGCCCTGCAGCGCGTACGCGCCGGTGTGCCCGCCGCTGACCACGTTGCCGCCGCCCGCGGTGCAGGTCCACGGGGAGAGCGAGCCGCTCTCGAAGCCCGCGTTGGCCACCACGCCGCCGCCGGGGCCGGTCGGCGAGCCGGACGGGCTGGTCGAGGTCGACGGGCTGCTCGACGTGGAGGGCGAGGAGGACGGCGAGGTGCTGGTGGACGGCGACGGCGACGTGCTGTGCGACGGCGAGGTGCTGACCGACGGTGAGGTGCTGACCGAGGGCGAGCTGGACGGCGCCGGGCAGGAGGCCGCCGAGCCGCCGGTGGCGGTCATCAGCGGGTTCAGCAGCGCCGCGTTCGGGTCGTCGTAGAGCGAGAAGACGAACGAGCCGCCGAGGCCGTTGCAGTGCAGGTAGTCGGCCTTGGCCTGGATCGACCGGGCGTTCTCGCCGGACCAGAAGTTGGTGCCGTCGTAGAAGTACGCGGCCTTCGCGGCGTCGTCCCAGTAGGTGTCGGCGGCGTTGTCGACGATGCCGCCCAGCTCCTTGTACATCCGCACGCCCGCGACGTTGCCGGAGTTCGGCGCGCCCTGGGCCGGTCCGCTGGCGGTCTGGTACAGCCCGTGGTTGGCGCCGGCCGCGACGCCCGTCCAGCCCCGGTAGTACAGCGGGACACCGAGGTTGAGCTTGTTGGCCGGGAAGCCGCCGGGGATGCCGTACGCAGGGTCGCCGACCGTCCAGGCCCGGATCGCCTCGTCGATCGAGTACTTGGCGGTGCCCGGCGGGATGGCGTTCGACGGGTCGGCCGGGTTCTGGTAGATCGGCGACTGGTGGTTGGTCGGCCCCGTAGGCTCCCAACCGCCGTGCATGTCGTAGGTCATCGGGTCGGCGAAGGTCAGGTACTGGCCGATCTTGTCGGTCTCGATCGACTTGATCTTGTCCTGGCCGGCCGGCACCGCCGCGGTCAGCGCGTAGCTCTTGCCGTCCGCCGCGCCCTGGGTGTTGAGCTCGCTGCGGAACTCGGCGAGCAGCGCGGTGAAGTTCTGCTTGTCGTTCGGCGAGGAGTGGTTGCCGGTGTGGCCGCCGCCGCCCGGGTACTCCCAGTCGATGTCGAAGCCGTCGAAGATGCCCTTGCCGGTGCCGGCGCCACCGTAGCCGCCCTGCGCGGGCAGGTTGCCCTTGATGAACATGTCGACGCAGGAGGAGACCAGCTTCTTGCGCGAGGCGTCGGTGGCCGCCGCGTCCGAGAAGTACTTGGAGTAGGTCCAACCGCCGATCGACAGCAGGACCTTGAGCTTCGGGTACTTCGCCTTCAGCTCCTGGAGCTGGTGGAAGTTGCCGGCGATCGGCTGGTTCCAGGTGTCGGTGGAGTTGTCGACGCTCTGCCCGTTGGCGAAGGTCTTCGCGTAGTCGGCGTAGTAGTCGCCCGCGCCGTCGCCCGCGTTCGGGTTGTTCTCGTCCTGCGAGGCCGCCGAGTTGGCCTCGAAACAGGTCAGGTTGGTCGGGTCGATGTTGGCGAAGTCGTAGAGCAGGTAGTCGAGCTTCGACGCCATCCCGGACGTGTCGACGTTCTTCACGAAGTACGCGTTCTGGTAGATCGACCACTGGTCGAAGTAGGCGACCTTGAGGCCGCCGCTGGTGGCGGGCGCGCCGGTGGTGTTGGCCGGGCCGGCGCTGGCGCTCGGGGCCCCGAGCAACGACATCGCCGCGGAGAGCAGGGTGGCGGCCGCGGCCGATACGGCCCAGGCCCTTCTGCTGTTTCGGTGCATGCTGGTGTGCCTCTCCTGTCACGTGGGGATGCAGGAACACCGTCCGTCACCCGGTCGGGGAGAGCTCCAGACGGAACCGAGGAAACGATCAATTCCCTGTGCTGGCATGCGAGTTGCAACCCGATGGACGGACGGTGGGGGCCACCCGTCGTGGGCATGACCCAGATTGGACTGGACCATATGGGGTGTCAATCGACCCGTACCCCAAGGAATGGCAAAGGCCCGGAGACCTGAGTCTCCGGGCCTTTCGCTACTGAGTAGCGGGGACAGGATTTGAACCTGCGACCTCTGGGTTATGAGCCCAGCGAGCTACCGAGCTGCTCCACCCCGCGTCGGTGAGACAACAGTAGCACGGTCGCGGGGCGGCCCGACAATCGGTTGCCGCAGCTCAGCCCCCGGATGCCTTCTTCTGGGCGGCCGCCGCGTCGTTCAGCGCCTTCTGCAGCGCCTGCTGGGACTGGCCGTACGCCGCCCAGTCGCCGTTCTTCAACGCGTTCTGCCCGTCGGTGAAGGCCTTCTGAGCGTCCGCCAGCGCCTTCTGCAGGTCCGGGTTGGCCGGGGTGGTCGGCGTGGTGGGCGTCGTCGGCGTGGTGGGCGTGGTGGTGCCCGGGTTGCTCGGCTCGACCGGGGTGGTGGCCCCGGTGGAGGCACCGCCGAGCACCTTGGCCAGCGCGGCGTCCAGGGTGTCCTCCAGCGCCACGTTGTGGTCGCCGTACACCGCCAGCACCTTCTTCAGCACCGGCACCTTGGCACCGCGGGCCACCAGGTAGACCGGTTCGACGTTGAGGAAGCCGCCGCCGACCGGCAGGGTCAGCAGGTTGCCGTACTCCACCTGGGAGTCGGTGCCGTTGCGCAGCAGGGTGAGCTGCGAGGCCACCGACTGGTCGGAGTTGAACTTGGCCTGGGTGAGCGCCGGTCCGAGCGCGCCCGAGCCGGCCGGCACCTTGAGCAGCCGGATCTTCCCGTAGTCCGCCCCGGGGTCGGCGTCCACCGCCATGAAGGCGGCCAGGTTGGCGCGGCCGGAGGGCACGAAGGAGGTGGTCAGCGAGAAGCTGGCGTCCTGGGCGTCGGGCATCCGCAGCGTCAGGTAGTACGGCGGCTGCACCTCACCGGAGTTGACCGTCGGGTCGGTGGGCACCTGCCAGATGTCGGTGCCGTTGAAGAACGCCGTGGCGTCCGTCATGTGGTACATCCCGAGCAGGTCGCGCTGCACCTTGAACAGGTCCTGTGGGTAGCGCAGGTGCGGCAGCAGCCCGGACGGGATGTCCGCCTTCGCCTTCACCGTGCCGGGGAACGCCTTCATCCAGGTCTTCAGCACCGGGTCCGACTCGTCCCACTGGTAGAGCGTCACCTCGCCGGTGTACGCGTCCACCGTGGCCTTGACCGAGTTGCGGATGTAGTTGACCTGGTTGACGGCGCTCAGGATGCGGCCGCGCTGGTCGGTCAGCGAGTCCTTGGTGGCGTCGCCGAGCACCGTCTTCGAGGAGAACGGGAACCCGTCCGAGGTGGTGTAGCCGTCCAGCACCCACACCACGCGGCCGCCCTCGACCACCGGGTACGGGTCGGCGTCGATCGACAGCCACGGCGCGACCTTCTCCACCCGCTCCTTGGGGGTGCGGTCGTAGAGGATCCGCGCGCCGTCCTTGATCGCCCCGGAGTAGAGGATCTGCGGCTCGCCGAACTTCACCGCGTACGCGGCCCGGGTCAGCGGGTTGCCCAGTGCGACGCCGCTGCCGCCGGTGTACTGGGTGGTCTGGTCCGCACTGGAGTCCGAGGTGTAGTCGATCTCCTTCATGTCGGTACCGCCGACGATGGAGTACCCGGAGGTCTTCTCGCCGTAGTAAACCCGCTGCTGGTAGTCGCCGAACGCGCCGGTGGTCGGCAGCGACTGCTCGGTGTAGACCGGGTTGCCGTTGGCGTCCACCTGGTTGCCCTTGGCGGCCACCACGCCGTAGCCGTGGGTGTACTTGAAGTGGTCGTTGATGAAGTTGCGCTGCTGCACCCCGCTGAGGTCGAGCTCGCGCACCCCGAGCACGGTGTCCTGCTTGCCGTACCGGTCCACGTCCAGGGTCTTCGGGAACGCGTAGTACTGGCGCAGCGCCTGGTTCTGCTGGAAGGTCGGCGAGACCACGTTCGGGTCCAGCAGCCGGATGTCGGCGATGGTCTGCGCGTCCTGCTTCAGCGCGTCCGCGTTGGTGGAGTCGGTCGGCGTGTACTGCTGCGCGTCGCTGTCCGCGATGCCGTACGCCTGCCGCGTCGCGTCGATGTTCTGCTGGATGTACGGCGTCTCCTTGGCCTGCTCGTTCGGCTTGACCTGGAACTGCTGCACGATCGCCGGGTACACCCCGCCGATCAGCACCGCCGACAGCGCCATCAGCCCGAAGCCGATCAGCGCGGGCGCCCAGGTCCGCCGGATCGGGGTCAGGAAGAACAGCAGCGCGCAGATGATCGCCACGAAGAACAGGATGGTCTTGGCCGGCAGGAACGCGTTGGCGTCCACGTAGCGCAGCCCGGTCCAGCCGTCGACCTGCTTGTACGACTCGCTCTTCACCGCCAGCGCGTACCGGTCCAGCCAGTACGCCACCGCCTTCAGCAGCACGAACACGCCGAGCAGCACCGCCAGGTGCCCCTGCGCCCCGGAGCTGGCCCGCCGCCCGGGCCCCTGCAGCCGCAGCCCGCCGTACAGGTAGTGCACCAGCACCGAGGCCAGCAGCGAGACGATCACCGCGCTGAACGCGAAGCCCAGCAGGAACTCGTACCAGGGCAGCTTGAACGCGTAGTAGGAGACGTCCAGGTGGAACTGACTGTCCTTCACCCCGAAGGACGTCCCGTTGACCCAGAGCATCCAGGTCCGCCACTGCCCGGCGGCGGCCGCGCCGGCCACCAGGCCGATCAGCAGCGACACCCCGATCAGCAGCCACCGGCGGAACGGGGCGACGCCCATCCGGTAGCGGTCCAGGCTCTGCTGCTCCACCGACATCGCGGCCAGCGGCGGCCGCAGCCGGTACGCCAGCCACAGGTTGAAGCCGACCACCAGCGCCATCAGCAGCCCGAAGACCGCGAACAGCCCGGCCTTGGTCCACAGCTGGCCGCTGAAGACCGAGCCGTACCGGACCGACCGGAACCACAGCCAGTCCGTCCACACCCCGGAGAACAACGCGAACGCCAGGAACAGCGCCGCCACCACGCCGACGGTCAGCAGCAGCACCTTGGCCCGGCGCGACGGCGGCCCGACTCTCGCACGGAAGGCCGGGCCCGGTCGGTCCGGCATCTGGAAGGTCAAGGCGCCACCTCTAGCTGTGTCGTCAGGGTCGATGTCTCCCATGCAACTTAATCGGTCTTTACCGGAGTTCCCGAGCAATGCGTCGGAGTTGGAGAGCGGCCCCCGCGGCGTGTGAGGATGGGTGCATGTCCGACGCCCCAGACCTCCCCGCCGCCTCCGGCCTGCCCGCCGCCACCCCGCTCACCCGGGCCGCCCTGGAGATCGACGAGCACGCCGCCACCCTCGGCTGGGACCTCCCCGCCCGGCTGTTCGCGCTGGTCGACAACGCCCAGATGCGCAAGGCCAACCCCCGGCTCGCCAAGCAGCTCGGCCTGGACGAGAACCCGACCGGCCTGACCCCGGTCGAGCAGGAGGAGCTGCCCCCGGGCATGGAGCTCGACCGCTTCCTGGGCACCATCGCCTGGCCGGACGGCGTGGTCGGCTGCGCCCTGGTGATCGAGCGGCTGATGCTCCCGCCCGGCGCCGAGGCCTCCCGCCCGAAGAACGCCGGCGAGCAGGAGATCAACGACTGGGTGGCCAACCACCCGCAGCGCCAGGAGGTCCGGATCACCGCCGCCGTGCTGCGCGACGGCTCCAAGGAGACCGCCCTGCGCCTGCGCGAGAAGGACGTCGCCCGCGAGGTCCTCACCGGTCCCGATCTGGTCCCGAACCTCACCGACGCGCTGCTGGCGACCTTCTCCTGACCCTCCCGCGGTCCGGCCGCCGGGCTGCTACTTCGAGCAGCTCGGCAGCGCGGCCCTGTCGCCCGCCCGGATGGCGTCGAGCGCCTTCACCGCGCCGTCCAGGGTGTCGACCTTGACCAGGGTCAGCCCGGACGGGGTGCCCTTGGTCGCCTCGGAGCAGTTGTCGGACGGGGTGAAGAAGTACTCGGCGCCCTTGTCCCGGGCGGCGATCAGCTTCATCTGGATGCCGCCGATCGGACCGACCGTGCCGTCGTCGTCGATGGTCCCGGTGCCCGCCACGAACTTGCCGCCGGTCAGGTCGGTCGGGGTCAGCTTGTCCACGATGCCGAGCGCGAACATCAGGCCCGCGCTGGGGCCGCCGACGTCCTGCAGCCCGATGTCGATCTTGAACGGGTAGACGTGGTCGACACCGGGCGTGATGCCGACGATCGCCCGGTCCTCGTTCGGCGCCTTGCCGGTGACGATCGGGACCTGCACCTGGTCCGCCGGGTTCGGCGTCGGGCCGGCCTTGGCGTGCGGCACCACGGTGAAGACCGCGGTCTCGCCCGGCTTGTGCTTCACCACCTGCTCGGCCACGCCGGCCCGGGTGGTGATCGGGGTGCCGTCGACCGCCACGATCTGGTCGCCCGCGTGCAGCTTGCCCTCGGCGGGACCGCCGGAGACCACCGAGGAGACGATGATCTCGGTGCCGACCGGGATCTTCAGCTCGTTCAGCGCGGCGGTCTTGGCGCTGTCCTCGGAGGAGGCGAACTCCTCCGCGTTCTGCTGCTGGGCCTCCTGGTCGGTCTGGCCCTTCGGGTAGACGTTGTCGTGCGGCACCACCAGCACGTCGTCGCGCATCCACCCGACCACCGCCGCCACCAGGCTGGGCTCGTACTTGGCCCCGGTGACCTGCACCGTGGTCATGTTGAGGTGCCCGGAGGTCGGGTACGTCTCGTGCCCGGTGATGGTGATCACCGGGTCGCCGGTCTTGTCCTGCACGCCGAGCGTGTTGTAGGTCGGCCCCGGGCTCATCTCGGTGTACGGCACCTTCATCAGGACCGAGACGCAGAGCAGGCCTATCAGCAGCAGGGTGGCGGCGAGCATGGTCGCCGAACGGCGTGGCATGCCACGACAGTACGTGAAGGCGGGGCCGGGGTGTACTGCCGGTCCCGGCCCCGAGCGGCTGATCGGCGGCCGGGAATCACTCCCCGTCGGCGCGGCCGCCGCCGGTACTCCGCTCCATCGCGGCCCGGAACCGCTCGTGCTCGGCGAGTGAACTCGGATCGGTGGTGGCCCGCGGCGGCCGGGCCGCCCACCCGGCCCAGACCATGGCCAGCAGTCCGGCCACCACAGGAATGATCAACCAGGCGAGCGCAGCCATCTTCGAACTCCCCACACAGGCTCGTCGTGTCTATGAGCAGATTAACCGCCTGTATGGGCAACGGCGCGAACGGTGTCCGGGTTACGGGTCCAGCGTGGCGCTCACCGTCACGAGGTACCACCGAACGGGTGTCGGGGCAGCCCGGCGCGGCGGGCGGGAGCGACGGCGGGCGGAGGTCAGCAGGAGCCCGCGCCGACCCACTCCTCCTCGCCGTCGGTGAAGATCTGGTGCTTCCAGATCGGCACCTCGTGCTTGAGGTCGTCGATCAGCCGGCGGGCGGCCGCGAAGGCCTCGCCGCGGTGCGGGCAGGAGACCGCGACGATCACCGCGGCGTCCCCGATCTCCAGCCGGCCGGTGCGGTGCACCGCGGCCAGCGCGCGGACCGGGAAGTCGGCGCAGATCTTCTCGGCGATCCGGCGCAGCTCCCGCTCGGCGGTCGGGTGGGCGCTGTACTCCAGCGCGGCCACCGACTTGCCGCCGTCGTGGTCGCGCACGGTGCCGACGAACAGGGTGGTGCCGCCCGCCGCGTCGTCGCCGACCGCGGCGTGCACCTCGTCCAGCGAGAGCGGGGTCTCGCGGATGGCGAGCAGGCGGATCGGGTCGTGGTTCTCGGACATGGCACCATCATTCCGCATCGGGTCCCGGACCGGGCAACAGCTTTCGCATCACGATGCGGTAATTCCGCGATACGAAAATCAGAAGGTCGGTTCGGCCGGTCAGATCCGGCGGTGCTTGCGGGCCCGCCGCACCAGCGCCGCGGTACCGATCAGCGCCACCGTGGCCCCGGCCGCGCCCAGGCTGGTGGCGGCCTCCTTGCCGCCGAGCCGCCGCCCGGCCACCGCGTGCTTGCCGGACACCTGGGCGAGCAGCTCGGCCAGCACGTCCTCGTTGGTGTACGCGGGACGCCAGCCCGCCTCGTGCAGCCGACTGCCGGAGACCACCCACGGGTACATGGTGTACGCCAGGTCGCCGGCCGGGGCCGGGGTCAGGCCGAGCCGGTGCAGCCGGGCCGCGGTGCCCAGGGCGAGCGCCGCGGGCAGCTCCATCCGCCGGATCCCGGACAGCTCCTCGACGTCCTCCTGCTCCAGCCAGCCGTCGCAGCCGACCGTCACCTCGCCCTCGACCAGGCCGAGCGCCGCGTACTCCAGCGCCGAGGCCAGGTCGTCCAGGTGACAGAACTGCCAGCACGGGCGGGAGCCGGCCACCACCAGCAGCCGGGGCGCCTCGAAGTGCCGGGTGAGCACGGTGTCGATGCCGGGGCCGACCACCACGGCCGGGCGCAGCACGGTGATCTGCAGCCCCGGGTGGGTGCGCGGGGCGCGCCGGGCCAGCCGCTCGATCTCCAGCAGGTCGCCGACCAGCGAGGCCTCCTCGGTGGCCCGCAGCTCGGAGTCCTCGGCCAGCGGGACCTCGTTGTCGGCCAGCGCGCCGTAGACCATCGCGGAGGTGCACAGCACCACGCGGTGCACCCCGGCGGCAGCGGCGGCGGTCACCACGGTCTGCGCGCCCCGCACGTTGTACGCGCTGCGGGCCCGCGGGTCGGACTCCATGCCGAGGTCCATCGCCAGGTGCACCACCACGTCCACCCCGGCGAGCCGTTCGGCCACCGCCGGATCGCGGACGTCCAGCACCCGCCAGTGCACTCCGGGCACCTCGCCGCGGCGGTCGTCCACCGCCAGCACCTTGCGCACGTGCGGGGAGGCGACCAGCCGGGCGGCGACCCGCTCGCCCAGCACGCCCGCCGCGCCCGTGACGGCCACGATCAGCGGTTTGCCGCCGTAGGCTGGAGACGGCGACCCGGCGTCGGCCGGCGCGTCCTCGCCCTCGGTCAGCCCAGAGCGAACGTCCGAAGGCGGGGAACTCACCGGCCATCCTCCACGGTTAGCTTATGTGCGTACGTACGAGTGTCACGCACGGTCCATCCTGCCCGAGGCTCAGCCCAAGCGGTGCACCCGGCGCGGTCGGCCGCGAGACCATTGCATCCGCCCGGTGCCCCGGGCGCCAGACTTTCCCGCCACACCTCCGCGTGACGGCCGATCAGATCGAGGAACCCGTGAGCGACCTCCCCTTCGGATTCGGTGTTCCCCCCGAGGAGCCCGAGGACGGCAACGACAAGGGCAAGAAGGACGGCGAGCAGGGCGACTCGACCCCGCAGCAGCCGTTCGGCTTCGGCACCGGCAACCCGTTCGGGGCGCTGTTCGGCATGGGCGGCCCCGGCGGTCAGGGCGGGGACAACCCGTTCGCCGCGATGATGGGCGGCTTCAACCCGAACGACCTCGGCGCGGCCTTCCAGCAGCTCGGCCAGATGCTGTCCTTCGAGGGCGGCCCGGTCAACTGGGAGCTGGCCAAGAACATCGCCCGGCAGACCGTGGTCGCCGAGCAGCCCGAGGGCAGGACCAAGGACCGCTCGGTCGGCGAGGCCGAGCGCACCGCCGTCACCGAGGCCGTCCGGCTGGCCGACCTGTGGCTGGACTCGGCGACCGAGTTCCCGTCCACCTCCTCCGCGGCGGTGGCGTGGAGCCGCGCCGAGTGGATCGAGGCCACCCTGCCGGTCTGGAAGGACCTGGTGGACCCGGTCGCCGAGCGGGTCGGCAACGCCATGGGCGGCGTGCTGCCGCCCGAGATGCAGGCGATGGCCGGTCCGCTGATGGGCATGATGCGGTCGATGGGCGGCGCGATGTTCGGCACCCAGATCGGGCAGGCGCTCGGCGCGCTCGCCGCCGAGGTGCTCGGCTCCACCGACGTCGGCCTGCCGCTCGCGCCCGCCGGGAAGGCCGCGCTGCTGCCGCAGAACATCGCCGAGTTCGGCGAGGGCCTGAGCGTGCCCGCCGAGGAGGTCCGGCTCTACCTGGCCCTGCGCGAGGCCGCGCACCAGCGCCTCTTCGCCCACGTGCCGTGGCTGCGGGCCCACCTGTTCGGCGCGGTCGAGGCGTACGCCCGCGGCATCAAGGTCGACACCTCGCGGATGGAGGAGTTGGTCGGCCAGCTCGACCCGGCCAACCCCGAGGCGCTGCAGGAGGCGCTGGCCGGCGGGCTGCTGCAGCCCGAGGACACCCCCGAGCAGAAGGCCGCGCTGGCCCGGCTGGAGACCGCGCTCGCGCTGGTCGAGGGCTGGGTCGACGCGGTGGTGCACGCCGCCGCCGAACCCCACCTGCCGCAGGCCGGCGCGCTGCGCGAGACGCTGCGCCGCCGCCGCGCCACCGGCGGCCCGGCCGAGCAGACCTTCGCCACCCTGGTCGGCCTGGAACTGCGCCCGCGCCGCCTGCGCGACGCCTCCCGCCTGTGGGCCTCGCTCGCCGACGCCCGCGGCCTGGAGGGCCGCGACGCGCTGTGGAGCCACCCCGACATGCTGCCCACCGCCGCCGACCTGGACGACCCGGACGGCTTCGTGCACCGCGACACCGCGGCGGACGCCGAGGACGGCGGCTTCGACTTCGAGGCGCTGGACAAGCTGCTCGGCGAGGCCGCGGGCGGCGGGACGCCGCAGCTGACCAAGGGTCCGGAGGGCACCGCGGCCGAGGACGCCGGCGCGGCGAAGGACGACGCGGGCTCCGTCGAGGACGATGCCGCGAAGGGCGATTCCGCGAAGGGCGAGGACGGCGAGGAGGGCACCGCCAAGTGACCTCGCTGCACGACGACGCCGTCCGGGCGCTGCGCGAGTGGGCGCCCGGCGAGGCCGGCCAGGACACGCTGCGCCGGGACTACCTGGAGCACCTGACCGCCCACCCGGACGGGATGTGGCGGGCCTGCGTGCCCGCGCACATCACCGCCAGCGCGCTGGTGATCGACCCGTCCGCGGAGCGGGTGCTGCTCACCCTGCACCCCAAGGTCGGGCGGTGGCTGCAGATGGGCGGCCACTGCGAGCCCGGCGACGCCACCCTGGCGGCGGCCGCGCTGCGCGAGGCGGTCGAGGAATCCGGGATCGCCGGCCTCGAGCTGCTGACGGAGGACGGGCCGGCCACACCGGTGAAGCTGGACCGGCACCACGTCCGGTGCGCGGGCAAGGACCGGCCGGAGAACATCCACCTGGACGTCCAGTACGTCGCGCTGGCACCGGCCGGGGCGCGGGAGCTGATCAGCGAGGAGTCGCTGGACCTGCGCTGGTTCGGCTACCGGGAGCTGCCTGCGGACACCGACCGCTCGGTGCGGGACCTGGTGGCGCGGGCGCGGGCGCTGGTCTGACCCGCCGCCCGGCCCGACCGGCCGCCCCGGCGATCGCCTGACGGTGCGTCAGCTGGTGCGGGCGCCCGGGATGTGCGGCAGGCGGGCCGCGGCGGCGACGCCCTCCAGGTAGCCGCGGGCCCGCTCGGTGCGCGGGTAGGTGTCGAGCAGGGCCCAGAACCGGGGGCCGTGGTCGGGCACCAGCAGGTGCGCCAGTTCGTGCAGCAGCACGTAGTCCACCACGTACTCGGGCATGCCCTGGAGGCGGTGGGAGAGCCGGATGGTGCGCTCGCTGGGGGTGCAGGAGCCCCAGCGGGAGTTCTGGTTGGTCACCCAGCGGACCTGGTCGGGGACGGCCCGGCCGCCGAGGTAGAGGCGGGAGAGTTCGGCGGCCCGGGTCTGCAGGGCCTCGTCGCCGAGCACCTTGCGGCTCTCCTGCGCGGCCAGCTTCTCCAGCATCTGGGCCACCCAGCGCTGCTCCTCGGCGTGCGACATCCGGGCCGGGATCAGCACCACCGTGCGGTCGCCCTCGCGGTACGCGGAGACGGTGCGGCTGCGGCGGGCGCTGCGGCGGACCTCGACCTGGCCGCGGTCGGACGGAGCGGGGGCGGAGGGTGCGGTCTCGGTGCTGGCATGCGCACCGGGCGCCGCGGTCGTGGACCCGGAGGCTGCTTGGGCACGCCGACGCGACGCCGACCGATGGGAGTCCCGTTCGGCTGCCATGGCACACGACGTTACCCCGTACCCGGGACATTAGTCCGGTACCGGGTCGGCGTTGTCTGCGGGACCACCCGGGTGCGTTATCCACAGGCTGTGCACAGTGATGGTCATATCGCCATATCAGGCCTGTGGATAACGGATTTCCGCGTCACGCTGACGGCGGGCAAGCTGCGGTCACCAGTGATCCCGAGGGGTTGGAGGAACCGCATGCGTCCCATGCTCAAGCCCGCGTTGTCCCGGCTCTGGCGGGAGCGGCAGACCCTGCAGTTCGGCACCGTCCGGCAGCACGCCCGGCTGATCGAAGGAGTGGACCGCAAGCTCGCCTCGTTCCTGGAGCTGATCGACGGTACCCGGGACGGCCCCGCCCTGGTCGAGGCCGGGCACCGGCTCGGCCTGGAGCGGGAGTACTGCCAGGCGATGCTCGACTCGCTCGCCCAGAGCGAGCTACTGGACGACCCGGCGTCCACCAAGGCCGTGCTCGACCTGTACCCGGCCGCCCGGCGGGAGCTGCTCGGTCCGGACCTCGCCTCGCTCTCCCTGGTCCACCCCGCGCCCGGCGAGGCCGCCGCCGTGCTGCAAGGCCGCGCCCAGGCCCGGGTCGAGGTACGCGGCGCCGGGCGGATCGGCGCGGCCGTCGGCACCGCGCTGGCCGCCGGCGGCATCGGCGAGGTCGCGGTGCTCGACCGCGGCCGGGTCGCCGCCCGGGACTGCGCGCCCGGCGGCTTCCCGCCCGGGGACGTCGGGCGGCTGCGCTCCACCGCCGCACGCGAGCTGGTGCACCGGGCAACCGGCGCCGCCGCCGGGGAGCGGTACCGGCGCGCCCCGGCCACTCCCCCGCCACCCACCCTGGTGGTGCTCGCCCCGCGGGACGGCTCGGCCGCCTACACCGGCGCGGCGGTCGACGCACAGGAGCTGATGCGGGCCGGCATCCCGCACCTGTACACCGGCGTGCTCGAACACCTGGGCGTGGTCGGCCCGTTGGTGGTCCCCGGCGCCTCGGCCTGCGGCAGCTGCGCCACCCTGGCCCGGCGGGACGAGGACGAGGCCTGGCCCCGGCTGCTCGCCCAGCTGATCGACGAGGGCCCCGGCCGGGCCCGCGTCCCCGCCTGCGACGGCGCGGTCGCCGCCGCGGTGGCGGGGCTCGCCGCGCTGCACGTCCAGCTCTATCTGGACGGGGTGCTCCCGCCCAGCGTGGACGGCTGGTGCGAACTCTCCGCCGCCGACGGGATGGTGCGCCGCCTGCGGCTGCGCAGCCACCCGGACTGCGGGTGCCTGTGGCAGTCCGCCACGCCGGGCCAAGCGGGCACAATGGCCTAGGGCCTGTCGTCGGGGCCGCGACGGGGGCTCGACGACAGCCCCCAGGACAGACCACCGCCGGCGGGGTGCCGGGCGGTCCGGCTGATCAGGAGGCCCGGTGAGCGATCTTCCGCGCAAGGCAGTGACCGGCACGGCGCACCGGGCCACCGGCTCGTCGGGCACGGCCGGTTCGGGGGTGGCGGATGTCTGACATGCCGCGCAAGGCGGTCTCCCGGACGGCGAGGCTGGCGGCGCTCCCGCTGAGCTTCGCCGGCCGGGCCACCCTGGGCCTGGGCAAGCGGCTCGGCGGGCGTCCGGCGGAGGAGGTCGCGGCCGAGCTGCAGGCCCAGACGGCCGAGCAACTCTTCGCCACCCTGGGCAAGTTGAAGGGGGGCGCGATGAAGTTCGGGCAGGCCATGTCGGTCTTCGAGTCGGCCCTCCCGGAGGACGTCGCGGGCCCCTACCGGGCCGCCCTGACCAAGCTCCAGGACTCCGCCCCGGCGATGCCGACCCGCACCGTCCACTCGGTGCTGGCGGCCAACCTCGGCGCAGACTGGGCCGCCGGCTTCCGCTCCTTCTCCGACGAGCCGTCAGCCGCCGCCTCGATCGGCCAGGTGCACCGGGCGGTCTGGGCGGACGGCCGCACCGTCGCGGTGAAGATCCAGTACCCGGGCGCGGGCGACGCGCTGCTCAGCGACCTCGGCCAACTCGCCCGGCTGGCACGGATGCTGGGCCCGCTGATCCCCGGCATGGACATCAAGCCGCTGATCGCCGAACTGCGCGAGCGGGTCACCGAGGAGCTGGACTACCAGCTGGAGGCGGAGTCCCAGCAGATCCACGCCGAGGAGTTCGCCGGGGACGCCGACATCGTGGTGCCCCGGGTGGTCGCCCAGGCCGGGCAGGTGCTGGTCACCGAGTGGCTGGACGGCAAGCCGCTCTCCCAGGTGATCTCGGAGGGCACCCGCGCCGAACGCGACCGGGCCGGGCAGCTGCTGGCCCGCTTCCTGTTCGCCGGGCCCTCCCGCACCGGCCTGCTGCACGCCGACCCGCACCCGGGGAACTTCCGCCTCGTCAAGACCGGCCGCACCGCCGCCTCCTGGCAGCTCGGCGTGCTCGACTTCGGCACCGTCGACCGCCTCCCCGGCGGCCTGCCCAGCCCGATCGGCACCTCGCTGCGGCTGGCCCTGGCGGGAGACGCCGGAGCCGTCTACGACCTGCTGAAGCAGGAGGGCTTCGTCAAGCCCACCATCTCGCTGGACCCGGACGCGGTGCTCGACTACCTGGTGCCGATCATCGAGCCCACCCGCGCCGAGGAGTTCACCTTCAGCCGCGAGTGGATGCGCACCCAGGCCGCCCGGATCGCCGACCCGCGCTCCCCCGCCTACAACCTCGGCAAGCAGCTCAACCTCCCGCCCTCCTACCTGCTGATCCACCGCGTCACGCTCTCCACCATCGGCGTCCTGTGCCAACTCGGCGCCACCGTCCGCCTGAACGAGGAACTGACCCACTGGCTCCCGGGCTTCACCGAGGACTAGCCGAGACACGGACGAGGCCCAGACGAGGCTCGAACGACAGCGCGCGAACGCGCCGATGGCCGGCTCCCGGGGGTGGGAGCCGGCCATCGGCGTTCAGGGGTGGTGCGTCCCGGCGCCGCGCCGGGGTGGGGCTACCGTCACATCAGGGCGACGGCGAGGGCCTTGCGGGCGCGCAGGGAGGCACGTTCGGCCTTGCGCCGCAGGCGGTCGGCGCGCATCACCCGCAGGCCGAGGCGTTGCTCCTCGGCCTCTTGGAGGCGTTGCTGCATATGCGCGCGAGCCAGGGATTCCTGGAGGAGATTCATTTCGAGGGTCCTGTTCTGGATCTGAAGTTCGGTGGTCTGCTCGGAGCGGACGGTCGGATCGATGCCGGCGGGGTTCATGTGGTGGTCCTGCTCGTGGTGCGTCGAAGGGAAGGAACGGGAGAGTGCCTCGGCGTCGGCCTTGGCGGCGGCTATGCGCACCGAGTCGCGCAGTGCGGTGTCCAGCGGGGGCTGCTCTCCCCTGTGGACGGCACCGGCGGTGGAGCGCTCGGGCATGGCTGCGGGGTTCACGCCATGACCTCGGTCTTGCGCGGGCGGCCACGCGGACGCTTCCGGGCGACGACGACGCCCTGGACGAAGAGCTCGCCACCCCAGACACCCCAGGGCTCGCGGCGCTCGAGCGCGCCGGTCAGGCAGGCGTCCTTGACGGGGCAGGTGCCGCAGAGGGACTTGGCGTACTCGACGTCGGCCGGCGTCTCCGCGAAGAAGACCTCCGGGTCGAAGGCCCGGCACGGGATGGGCATGCCGAGGGAGTCAGCCTCGTCGATAGCGGTGAGCTGCATGAGCGATACCTCCGGGGGGTCGGCCTGGTCGGCCTTGATGGTCTTGTCGGTCGGTACGAACGGGAGGGGCGGCGGTGTGATGACCGTGGACACTGGGTCGTCTTCCTCGTCTTCGTGGTGGATCCGGCTTCCCGCGGTAGCGGGTCTGGCCGGAGGCCCCGGGGGGCCTGGGTGGGTCTCTTGCGTACCGGACAAAACAGAAGGGCCGCGGAACCCGGTAGTGGGTTTCCGCGGCCCTGGAGGGCACCGCCCTGACGCTCCGTCAGGGTTGTTCGCTCCAGGGTTCAGGCCCGCGGAAGGCCCGCATCCGGACGGCTTCGGCGCCGGAAACGGCGGCCTCGGCCAGGGAGATCTGCTGATCCTGCTGCTTGACTCCGGCGCCGACGACCGCCGCATAGCGCCCATGGGCCGCTTCTGCCGCTACTGCCTTCGACGCCTTGGTCGGTCGCTCGTCGCGCAGCGAAATGCCGCCGCCGAACGTCGCCCAGTCACGGGACGGACCCGCCTCGACACGGGTGCCCTCAGCATTGCCCAGGCCACTGACAAGGCAGTGGCTGGTCGCCAGGGCGCCGGCGTTGCCGCCGAACGCGTCGAGACCCAGACCCGTCACGAGAGAACGCGCGGGCATGGCAAGGACGGTCTGACCGGTCACTTTGGTGCTCAGGATGATCTCCACTGTCCTCGCCTCCTCTCGGCGTCTCGCGGTTCCCGGTCGCCCGGGTTCCGGTATCTGGTTGATGGTCAGCGCACGCAGAAACAAGCCCTCTGCGAGCTTTGCGGTCTCGTCCCCTTGACCGCTCCGGCAGGCTATTGCGCCGTACATGCGGCGCGCAAACTATTTTTCCGGCGAGTTCTCGGGCGGGTTCCCGCCCGGCTCCCCGTCGGACTCCTCAACGGAATCAGCGACGGTCTCCGGACTCTCCCCCGCACACAACAAGAGCACGTCGGCGCCGTACTTGTCCAGCTTCAGGGCGCCCACTCCGGAGATCCGGGACAGCTCGGCGAGGCTGCCCGGGACGTCCTCGGCGATGGCGGTCAGGGTGGCGTCGGTGAACACCACGTAGGCCGGGGCGCCCTGTTCCTTGGCCCGGCGGGCCCGCCACTCGCGCAGCCGCTCGTACAGCGCCTCGTCCATGGTCGACGGGCAGCCCTCGCAGCGGCGGAGCTTGCGCTCGACGGCGTCGGTCAGCGTGCGCTCGCAGACCCGGCACTTGACCGGGCCGCGGACCCGGCGGGCGGCGGAGCGGTCGGCGCCCGGCTCGATGCCGCCGCGGCCGCCGCGGGTGCGCGGGCCGGCGGCGGAGGAGCCGGGGCGCAGGCCGTCCAGGAAGCGGGTGGGCTTGCGGGAGGCCCGGCCGCCCGGGGAGCGGGAGAGCGCCCAGGAGAGGGTGAGGAAGCGGCGGGCCCGGGTGACCCCGACGTAGAGGAGGCGGCGCTCCTCCTCGACCTGCTCGTCGGTCTTGGCGTAGATGATCGGCATGGTGCCCTCGGTCAGGCCGACCAGGAAGACCGCGTCCCACTCCAGGCCCTTGGCGGCGTGCAGCGAGGCGAGCGTGACGCCCTCGACCGCGGGGGCGTGCTGCGCGGCGGCGCGGGCGTCGAGCTCGGCGACGTAGGCCGCGAGGTCGGCGCGCTCGCCGGCGGCGAGGCGGGCGGACTCGAACTCCTCGGCGAGCCGGACCAGCGCGTTCAGCGACTCCCAGCGCTCGCGGACCGCGCCGGAGCCGGCCGGCGGGGTGGCCGCGAAGCCGCGGGTGGCCAGCACCGCGCGGACCTGGGCGGCGAGGTCGGGCGCGCCGGAGGTGAGCGGGTCGTCCGCGGCGCGGGCGGCGCCCTTCAGCAGGACGCCGGCCTCGCGGACCTCGGGGCGCTCGAAGAACCGCTCGGCGCCCTTCAGCTGGTAGGAGATGCCGAGGTCGGACAGCGCCTGCTCGTACACCTCGGACTGGCTGTTGGTGCGGAACAGCACCGCGATCTCGCTGGCCCGCACGCCGGTGCCGAGCAGGTCGCGGATCAGCCGGCCGGTGGCCTCGGCCTCGGTGGGCTCGTCGGCGTACTCCCGGTAGACCGGCTCGGGGCCGGCCTCGCGCTGGGAGATCAGCTCCAGGCGGTGCTGGGCGGCCTGGCCGCGGGCCTGGGCGAGCAGGCCGTTGGCCAGGTGGACCACCTGCGGGGTGGAGCGGTAGTCGCGCACCAGCTTGACCACGGTGGCCTCGGGGTGGCGCTGACGGAAGTTCAGCAGGTAGTCCGGGGTGGCGCCGGTGAAGGAGTAGATGGTCTGGCTGGCGTCGCCGACCACGCAGAGGCTGGCGCCGCCGCCCGTCCACTGGTCCAGCAGGCGCTGCTGGAGCGGGGAGACGTCCTGGTACTCGTCGACCGTGAAGTGCCGGTACTGGGCGCGCACCCGGTCGGCGATCTCCGGGCGGTCCTCCAGGATGGCGGCGGTGAGCAGCAGCACGTCCTCGAAGTCGATCAGGCCGCGGTCGCGCTTGGTCTGCTCGTAGGCGGCGTAGACGCGGGCGATCTCGGCCGGGTCGCGCGGGGCCTCGCGGCCGGACTTGGCGATCGCGGACGGGTAGTCGTCGGGCACCAGCTGGGTGACCTTGGCCCACTCGACCTCGGCGGTCAGGTCGCGCAGTTCGGTGCGCTGGACCCGCAGGCCGCTGCGGCCGGCCGCCTCCGCGACCAGCTGGACCTTGCGCTCCAGCAGCCGGGGCAGCTCGCCGCCGACCGCGCGCGGCCAGAAGTACTGGAGCTGGCGCAGCGCGGCGGAGTGGAAGGTGCGGGCCTGCACGCCCTCCGCGCCGAGCTGGCGGAGCCGGCCGCGCATCTCGCCGGCCGCGCGGGCGGTGAAGGTGACGGCGAGCACCTGCTGCGGCTGGTAGACGCCGCTGCGCACGCCGTAGGCGATCCGGTGCGTGATGGCCCGGGTCTTGCCGGTGCCGGCGCCGGCCAGCACGCAGACCGGGCCGTGCAGGGCGGTGGCGACGGCCCGCTGCTCGGGGTCGAGTCCGGCCAGCACGGCGTCCGCGCCGGACGCGGGGCCGCCGCCGCGGTCCTCGAAGGGGCTGTCAAGGCCGAGGAGTTCTTCCTGCATGCTCTCCATCCTCGCAGGCGTGCCCGACAGTCCGGGGTGCGCTGTCCACAACCCCGGCAGGCTCATCGGATAATCACAGCCGTCAGTCGCCGCGGAGCCGTGCGCCGCCGCGGAATGGCCGCGGGCCGCCGGACGTTGCACCCGGCGACCGTTCGCCTCCCGTCCGTCGATCGAAGGAGTCTCCTGCCATGTCCGGCACCGTCACGATGTACAGCACGACCTGGTGCGGCTACTGCAACCGCCTCAAGAGCCAGCTGGACCGCGAGGGCATCGGCTACACCGAGATCAACATCGAGCAGGACCCGGCCTCGGCGTCCTTCGTGGAGTCCGTGAACAACGGCAACCAGACGGTGCCGACCGTGATCGTGGTCTCCGCCGCCGGCGAGCAGAGCGTGATGACCAACCCGAGCCTGCGCCAGGTCCAGGCCGCCCTGGTCTGATCAACCCGAGAAAGGCCTGATCAACCCGGGAAACGATCCGGTCGCTTTCGATCGGAACCCGCATTCCGCCGCCGTTCGAATTCCCCGGTCCGCCGGGGCCGGACGGCGGCGGAATTGCGCCGGCCGCCGGAATTCCCGCGGAATTGGCCGGTCCGGAATGGCTCAGCCCGCCGGGGTGCGGTCGCCGAGTTCGAAGAGCAGCCGGGCCCGGTCGGCGGCGTAGCGGGTCTCCACCACCCGGATCGGGCCGCGCCGGTCGCGGGTGACCCGGGTCTGCACCAGCAGCGGCACGCCGGGCCCGACGCCGAACCAGGCGGCCTCGGCGGGGTCGGGCATCCGGGCGGTGAGGTGGTCGGTGGCGGAGGTCTCGGCGCGGCCGAGTTCGGCCAGTATCCGCTCGTCCCCGCCGGGCACCGGGAGTTCGTCCATCAGCGGGGTGCCGGCGGCCAGTCCGGCCCGGTAGTGGCTCTCCTCGATGGCGTACGGCTCCTGGTCGACCCGGCAGAGCTGACGGCGCATCATCACGGTGTCCTCGGGCCGCAGTCCGAGCCATTCGGCGATGTCGCGGCGGGCCCGCACCGCCCAGACCTCGAAGTCGACGGTGAGCTGCCGGCCGGTGGCCCGGGCCTCGGCCGCGTACACCTCGGCGCTGGGCGGCAGCGGCTGGTGGCGCGGGGGCGTCCGGGGCGGGGCGTACACCCGGTGGTCGTGCCGGGCGCGGTGGCGCAGGTAGGTGCCCTTGCCCTGGATCCGCACCACCCGGCCCTCGTTGACCAGCACGTCGACGGCGAGCCGGACGGTGTTGCGGGCCACCCCGTACTGCTCCTCCAGTTCGCCCTCCACCGGCAGCCGGCCGCCGCCCTGCCATTCGCCGGCCTCGATGCGGCGGCGCAGATCGGCGGCCAGCCGCTGGTACTTCGGTGACGGCACAGTGCCGCGGGGGATCGTCACGCGAGTGAATGTAGCCATTCTGCTTGCGCCATTTCAGCGGAACCCGCCAACATTGGCCGGGATTGGGGATTCCGCATCCCTTCCGAATCACTGTGGACCGCATTGGAACATTTCCGTCGGCGGTCCGGACGGCGGATCGGGCTCCCCCCACAACCGCACATCCACGCACACTCCGGGGGCCGATCCATGCCCGTGAGCAGTACCCCGCAGCGACTCGGCACAGCGTCCGAGGCCCACGACCCCTCCGGCGCCGCCGGGCGCCCCGGCCGGGACCTCCCGGCGGCCGAGCACGGCATCTGGACCGTGTCGGCGACCTTCCCGCCGTGTCCGCGCAACGTCGCGCTGGCCCGGCGGCTGGCCACCGTCTCACTCGCCGCCTGGAACGCCTCCGGGCTGGCCGAGGCCGCCGAGCTGGTGGTCTCCGAACTGGTCACCAACGCGATCCGGTACGGCCGGGGCGCGGTCTCGCTGGACCTGACACTCGATCAGGACGGGCTGCGGATCGCGGTGGCGGACTACGGTCCGGCGCTGCCCGAGGCCCGGGAGGCCGCCGACGGGGACGCCGGCGGGCGCGGCCTGGCGATCGTCAGCGCGCTCTGCGACCACTGGTCGGTGACCACCCGGCTGACCGGCAAGACGGTGGAGTGCCTGCTCCCGCCGGACGGCGCCGGGCCGGCCGCCGAGCCGGACCGGCCGGGCGCCGGGCAGGACTGACCGGCGGCCGACCGGCGGATGCACCACGGGGGCGTGCGGAGTGATCCACACGCCCCCGCAGTGATCCGTTCACCAGCGGGCCGCCGACGGCAGCGGTTCTCCGTACCAGAGCTCCACCAGGTGGCGGGCGATCGAGATGCCGGAGGGCGGCACGATGTCGCCCGCGGCCATCCCGGCCCGCAGTTCCTCGCGGGTGAACCAGCGGGCCTCGGAGAGCTCCTCGCCGTCCACCTCGATCTTGGTGCCGGCCGGGTCGGCCGTGCCGAGGAAGCCCAGCATCAGGCTGGACGGGAACGGCCAGGGCTGGCTGGCCACGTAGGTCGCCTCGGCGACCCGCACGCCCGCCTCCTCCAGCACCTCGCGGGCCACCGCCTGCTCGATCGACTCGCCGGGCTCGACGAACCCGGCCAGCGTCGACCAGCGGCCCTCCGGCCACAGCGCCTGCCGGCCCAGCAGGCAGCGCCCCTCCTCGTCGGTGATCAGCATGATCACCGCCGGGTCGGTGCGCGGGTAGTGCTCGGCCGCACAGGAGGTGCACCGGCGCAGGTGCCCGGCGCCGGCCTTCTCGGTGCGGTGCCCGCAGCGCGAGCAGAAGGTGTGCAGCCGGTGCCAGTGCTCCAGGGCCACGGCGTGCACCAGCAGTCCGGCGTCCCGGTCGGAGAGCGAGCCGCCGACCTCGCGCAGCCCGGCGGGGCGGGCGTCGCCGTCCAGCCGGCCGGGCAGCGACTCGCAGTCCAGCGCGAAGTAGTGGACGCCCGCGTCGTCGGTGCCGAGGAAGTACCGGTCGCCGCTCTCCGGGGCCTCGAAGGAGGGCAGCAGCACCAGTTCGGTGCCGCTGCCGGCGTCCACCACGAACGCCTCGCCGCCGGAGATCGGCAGCACCTTGGTGGAGGGGTGGCTCCACGCCGCGGCGAGCCACGGCTCGTCCAGCCGGCGGTGCGCCGCCCGGTCCAGCCCGGCGCGGGCCAGTGCGAGGTGCTTGCTGTCGGGCGCGCTGCTCAACTCGTCCATCCCCAGGTCGCTTCGGCGGGCTCTCGGTTCGGCAGGGTGCAGGGCCGGCGGGTCATCGCCGGAAGTTCTCGGCGAGGTCGCCCCACAGGTAGGCGGAGGTCTCGACGCCCTTGCGCAGCAGGTCCAGCTCGACCTTCTCGTTGACGGAGTGCCAGCCGTCCGAGGGCACCGAGATGCCGAGGAAGAGCACCGGCGCGCCGAGCACGTCCTGCAGGTCGGCGGCGGGTCCGGAACCGCCCTCCCGGGTGAACAGGATCTCCTGCTCGAAGGCCCGGCCCATCGCCCGGACGGTCGACTGCAGCGCCGGGTGGTCCAGCGGGGTCAGGCAGGGACGGGTGGCGCCGGGGAAGACGATCGCGTGCCGGATGCCGTCCGGGACCTGCTCGGCGACCCAGGCGGCGACCGCCTCGCGGACCTTCTCCACCTCCTGCCCGGCGACCAGCCGGAAGGACAGCTTCAGGTGCGCCTCGGCCGGGACGATGGTCTTGCCGCCGGGGCCGGTGTAGCCGCCCCAGATGCCGTTGACCTCGGCGGTGGGCCGGGCCCAGACCCGCTCCAGGGTGGTGTAGCCGGCCTCGCCCTGGGTGCCGTACGACTTCGCGGTGCGCAGCCACTGCGCCTCGTCGAAGGGCAGCTTGGCGAACAGCTCCCGCTCCTGCTCGGTGAGTTCGACCACGCCCTCGTAGAAGCCGGGGACCGCCACCTTGCGCTCGGCGTCGTGCAGGCCGGCCGCCAGCGCGGCGGCCACGTCGGCCGGGTTGGGGACGGCGCCGCCGAAGGAGCCGGAGTGGATGTCGCTGTCCGGGCCGTACAGGTCGATCTGGCAGTCGGCCAGGCCGCGCATGCCGGTGCAGACGGTCGGGGTGGTCTCGTTCCACATGCCGGTGTCGGAGACCACCACCACGTCGGCGGCCAGCCGCTCGGCCTCGCGCCGGATCAGTGCGGCGAAGTTCGGCGAGCCGGACTCCTCCTCGCCCTCGATCAGCAGCTTGAGGTTGACCGCGGGGGCGGTGCGGCCGGTGGTGTCGAGGTGGGCGCGCACCCCGAGGGTGTGGAAGAAGACCTGGCCCTTGTCGTCGGCGGCGCCGCGCGCGTACAGCCGGCGGCCGACCACGGTGGGCTCGAACGGCTCGGTCTCCCAGCCGTCCGCCTTGGCGGCGGGCTGCACGTCGTGGTGGCCGTAGACCAGCACGGTCGGCGCGTCCGGCTCGCCGGACGGCCACTCGGCGAAGACCGCCGGCAGCCCGTCCGTCTCCCACACCTCGGCGACCGGGAACCCGGTCTCGCGCAGCTTGCCGGCCAGCCACTCGGCGGAGCGGCGGACCTCCCCGGCCCGCTCCGGGTCGGCGGAGACGGACGGGATGCGCAGCCAGTCGGCGAGGTCGGCCAGGAAGGCGGCCTCGTGCTGGTCGATGAAGGAGCGGACGGCGCTGTCCGGGGTTTTCGTCATACGGACGACTTTAGTTCGCCCGAGCGGGTGCGTGCCCACGGCCTCCCCCCGCCGTGAGCACCGTCACCCGCGGGTCAGGCCGCGCGCCGGGTCAGGGTGATCCGGGAGCGGGTGAGGAGTGCCGCCAGGGCTAGGGCGAGCAGCGGGAGGCCGACCGCGGTGGCCAGCAGCTGGGCCCACGGGACGGCGATCACGGTGTCCGGGACCTTGTCCAGCGGGCCGAGGAAGCGCTTCTGCCCCTGGCCCTCCAGCAACCGCAGGGCGACCGCGGGCACCACGCCGCAGACCGTGCCGAGCACCGCGCCCATCGCGGCGATCACGCCGCACTGGAAGCCGCTCAGCCGGCGCCGGATCCCGCCGTGCGCGCCGACCGCGGCCAGCGTCGTCAGGTCCTGCTGGGAGTCGGCGGCGGCCAGGCCGGTGGCGATGCCCGCCGCGCCGAGCGCGACCAGGCCGGCGAAGGCGGTCAGGCCGATCGTGAACAGGCTGTCGTTGGAGCGGTAGCCGCGCTCCACGGTCAGGCTGGCACCGTCGTCCTGCGCGGCGACCGCGGCGGTGGTCTTCTGCTCCGCGGTCGAGGACGGCGGGGCGGCGGGCTGCCACAGCGAGCCGACCACGACGCTGTCCAGGCCCGCGGCCTTGGCGGCGGCCGGGCTGAGCAGCACGGTGCCGTACGGGTGCGGGGAGGACACCGCCACGGCGTCCACGGCGATCTGACGGGTGCTCGGCTCCGGCTGGGCCGCGCCGCCGGAGGTCGGCGACGTGACGTTCTCGATCTCCAGCGTGGTCCGGCCGTCCTTGAGGTAGTCCGGCAGGAAGACCAGCGCCTTGCCGGCCGCCAGCGCCTGCTCGGCGGCCGGGTCGTGCACCCCGAACAGCAGGTGCAGCGCGGCGGCGTCGCCCACCGCGATGTTGCCGAACTCGCCGTAGCCACCGCTGCGGAGGCCGTCGCTGTGGCAGCGCGGGTCGTTCCGGGCGGCGGCCATCGCCCCGGGGTCCGGCCGGCCGACGCCGTCGAGCGGGCAGCGCAGTTCCTCGCGCTTCAGCGGCCGGATGTAGGCGCAGCCGCGGGAGGGGTGCTGCCGGCACTGCTCGCCGGTCCGCAGGTCGCCGATGTCGGCGCGCTCGCCGAGGTCGGCGACGTTGCGCTGGACGGCGTCGCGCAGCGCGGACAGCCGGCCCGGGTCGCCGTCCGTTCCCCATCCGATCTGCACCGAGACCGCGCCGGAGGGCAGCATCGCCACGTAGTCGCGGCGGCTCTGCTCGTCGGCGCTGGCGGTGTAGATGCCCACCGCGACCGAGCCGGCCACGGCGGCCATCACGGCGGCCACCGCGGGTGCGGTGCGGCCGCGGTGCCGGACCGCGTCGCGCAGCGCCAGCCGGGGGCTGAGCGGCAGCATCCGGCCGAGTCGACCGAACAGGCCGACCAGGGTGGGCGTGCACAGCACCATGCCGAGTTCGGCGATCGCCGAGCCGCCGAGCAGGCCGACCGTCACCGCGCGTCCGGCGGCGGCGGTGCCGAGCGCCACCGTGCTGCCGGCCACCACCATGACCAGGCCGAGCACCGCGATGATCCGGTTGGCGGGCTTGATCGAGCCGCGGCCGGTGAGCGCCTCGACGACGTCCTGCCGGGACGCCTGGACGGCGGGCACCACGGCCGCGAGCAGGCCGGTGACCAGGCCGACCGCGGCGATCGCCAGCAGGTCCAGCGGTTCCAGGGCGAAGTGCCCGAAGCGGCTGCCGGCCAGGTCCTCGGCGAGCGGCCGGAAGACCGCGACCAGGGCGATCGCCAGCACCACGCCGACCATCGCGCCGGCCAGGCCGAGCACCACGCCGCCGCCGAGCACCACCGCCCGTACGTGCGCCCGGTCGCCGCCGCCGGCCGCGAGCAGGCCGAGCTGGCGGCGCGAGCGGCGGGCGCCGACCGCGAACGCCGGACCGGCGAGCAGGACGATCTCCAGCAGCGCCATGCCGACCACGGTCGCCAGGATCGCCAGCGCGGTGGTGCTGACCCCGGCGCTGCTCCAGCCGTGCTTCGCCATCTCGGTGTAGTACGGCACGTCGGCGCGGGCGGGCGGGTCGACCAGCACGGCCCGGCTGGTGACCACGAAGCCGATCTGGTTCAGCTTCAGCACCGCCGGCCAGTCCAGCGCGGCGGACCCGGTGGGCAGGCTGACCAGCCAGCTGTGCGGGTCGGCGTTGACCTTGTCCTTGGGGGACTCGGCGAGCGCCTGGAAGAGCGCGCCGGGCCGGCCCACCAGCTCGACCCGCTTCAGGTCGCCGGGGTACTCCACCACGCCGGTGATGGTGTACGGCTTGCCCTCCAGGCCGTGCAGCGCGGTGGCGTCGCCGATCCGCAGCTTGGACTGGTCGAGGAAGGCCTGGGTGACGGCGATCTGCTGGGGCTGGCTGGGCGCGCTGCCGCCCACCAGGTCGACCATGCCCTTGCGCAGCGGCAGGGTCAGGTCGGCCTCGGTGAGGCCGACGCTCATCCGGCCTTCCTTGGTGGTGGTCGTGGTGCGCGGCCCGCTGCCCTCGGGGGTGAGGGTGGTGCCGGGCGGCAGCAGCGCGGCGAGCGCCTCGGCGGGCGTGCCCTCGCGGGCCCGCTTCTGCTCGGCGGTGGGCGTCTCGGTGCCGTCGCCCTGGGTCATGGTGCCGCTCTGCGGGTCGGGTGCCTGCAGGATCGTCCTGCCGAGGTCCGACGCGGTGATCATCGCGTCGGCCCGCCCCATCACCCGGGTGGCGTGCTCCGCGGGGCTGAGGTCGGCGGAGCGGAGCATCACGTCCGCGCCGGTGACGCCGAGCACCGGCAGCGCGATCATCGCCAGCACCAGGGCGCTGCGGCCCTTGGCGCGGACGGCGTCGCGGCGGGCGATCCGCAGCGCGGAGCGCCAGGCGGTGAGCCTCACTGCTCTTCGCCCTTCACCGAGTTGGCGGCGGCGGTGACCAGCAGGCTGGCGGCGTCCTGCCGGACGGTCTCGTCGACCAGCAGGCCGTCGCGCAGGAAGACCACACGGTCCGCCCAGGCCGCGTGCCGGGCCTCGTGGGTGACCATCATGGCGGCGGCGCCGGCGTCGCAGCGGGCTCGCAGCACCGAGAGGACGGCCTCGCCGGTGGTGGAGTCCAGCGCGCCGGTCGGCTCGTCGGCGAGCACCAGCCGGCGCTCGCCGATCAGCGCCCGGGCGATGGCGACCCGCTGCTGCTGGCCGCCCGACATGTCGTCGGGGAAGCGGTCGGCCAGCTCGCCGATGCCCAGCTCCGCCAGCGCGGCCAGCGCCTCGCGGCGCGCGGCCCGGGTCGACAGGCCGTCCAACTCCCGTGGCAGCGCGATGTTCTCGGCCGCGGTCAGGGCCGGTATCAGGTTGTAGTCCTGGAACACGTAGCCGACCGCGCGGCGGCGGACGGCCGCCTGCTGCTTGCGGTTCAGCTCGCCGAGGACCACGCCCTCCACCAGCACCCGGCCGCCGGTCGGGCTGTCCAGACCGCCCGCCAGCGTCAGCAGGGTGGACTTGCCGGACCCGGAGGGCCCCATCACGGCGACGAGTTCGCCGGGGAACACCTTCAGGTCGACCGAGCGCAGCGCGTGCACCTCGGCCGCGCCGTGGCCGTGCACCCGGCTGACCTGGTCCAGGTGCAGCACCGGTTCGGCGGGCTTGAGTTGATCGGACATCGCTCCCCCAGGAGTTTCAGAGTCGGCCGCGACTGCGGCCTCGGACGGTGCGGCGCTCGGCCGTCGGCACAGCGGGCTGCGCGGGCGCGGCCGGGTCGGGCGCGGACGGCGCCTCGGCGGACCGCCGCTCGGCGCGCTGGCCGAGCCGGGACTCGCAGTGGTCCAGCCAGCGGATCTCCGCCTCGGTCTGGAAGATCAGCTGCTCCAGCACCAGCAGCCAGGCCAGGTCCCCGTCGCCGCCGTGGTCGGCGGCCAGTGCCTGGCCCTTGAGCCGGGTGTAGTCCTGCAGTGCCCGCATGCTGTGCCGGCGCTGGCCCTGCACCACGGCGGCGACGTCCACGCCGGGGACGGTCACCGCCATCGCCAGCTTGATCGCCAGCTCGTCGCGCGGCGGATTGGTACGCGGCACCGGGGTGTCGAACCACCGGCGCAGTTCCGCGCGTCCCTCATCGGTGACGGCGTAGAACTGGTGCCCCTCGGCGTCCTCGCCGGCGGGCTCGACCATGCCGTCCCGCTCCAGCCGGCCCAGCGTGGTGTACACCTGGCCGACGTTCAGCGGCCAGGTCGCGCCGGTGCGCGCCTCGAACTCGGTTCGCAGCTGGTAGCCGTAGCGGGGGCCCTGGTCGAGCAGGGCGAGCAGGCCGTGACGGATCGACATACCGAGTATGTATACCCGGTATGCTCCCCCTACTCAAGCGGCCCTGGCGTTCACACCCACCCGGTACGGTCGGGCCCGTGACCACTCTGCGGATCGCCACGTACAACCTGCTGCACGGCCAGCCGGTGGCCCCCGACGGCAGCCCCGCGCCGTTCCCGGCCGACCCCGGCGCACCGCTCGCCGAGGCGGTCGCCGCCCTCGACGCGGACGTGCTCGCCCTCCAGGAGGTCGACCGCCACCAGGACCGCTCCGGCCGCACCGACCAGGCCGCCGTCGCCGCCAAGGCGATGGGCGCCACCGACTGGCGGTTCGCCGCCGCGCTGCACGGCACCCCCGCCCCGTCGGCCGGCTGGGTCACCGACCCCGCCGTCCCCGGACTCCAGGTCTACGGCCCCGACGACCTCGACGCCGCCACCGGCCAGCCCTCCTACGGCACCGCGCTGCTGACCCGGCTCCCCGTCCTGCACTGGCGGGCCCGCCGCTTCGCCCCCGCGCCCTTCGGCCTCCCGCTACGGGTCGCCGGCCGCCGCGGCCTCACACCGGTGCCGGACGAACCCCGCGCCGCACTCGCCGCCGTCCTGGCCGGCCCCGGCGGCGAGTTCACCGCGGTCGCCGCCCACCTCTCCTTCGTGCCGGGCTGGAACGTCGCACAACTCGCCGCGATCCGGCGCTGGATCGCCGACCTGCCGCAGCCCTACCTGGTCCTCGGCGACTTCAACCTGATCGGCGCCGTCCCCCGCACCGTCCTCGGCTCCGCCCACGCGATCCAGCGCACCGCGCGACGCGAACGCGTCCGCACCGCCCGCCGCACCCGCCTCCAGGGCTGGTACGACCTGGCCCGCACCCCCACCTACCCCTCCCACCGCCCCAGCGTCCAGTTCGACCACATCCTCGGCATCGGCGTCCCCCGCAACACCGTCGGCTCCGTCTCCGCCCCCCGCACCGAGGTCTCCGACCACCGGCCCCTGGTGGTCGACGTACAGATGGGTCTTTAGGGGCCCTGGGGGTACCTCCCGGCCCCCCTTGGGGCTGGGGGCGGAACGGCGGGAGTGCGTGGCGGTCGGGGTCACAGGGCGCTGCGAGGTCTGGGCGCATGGAGGTCTCCGAAGACCCCCAGCCGGCTCGAGACCGTCAGGCACTCGCCTCGCAGTTCCCCGAGCCACCAGGTGTTGCCACTTCAGGCGCTGCCATCTGCTGCGGCAGCACGACCGGCTCGAACTGCAGCATCAGCATCGCCGCGTCGTCCCCCAGCTTGTGCCCCACGTGCCGCACCACGTCGTCGTGCAGGCGTCGCAGGACGTCGACCGGGCCGCCGTCGGCGATCAGGGGCAGCCGGTCCGTCAGGGGGTAGAACGCGCCGCGGTGGTCACGGGCCTCGATCACGCCGTCGGTGTACAGCAGGACCCGGTCGCCGGGCTCGACGGGGACGGTCTGCAGCGGGGGGCAGACGTCGGCGGGGTCGAGGACGCCGAGCGGGGGGACGGTGTCGTCGAGGGCGAGCAGGCGGACGCCGTCCTCGCGGAGCAGGATCGGCGGGGGGTGGCCGCAGTTGGCGATCTCCAGGACGCCGTCGGGGCGGACGCCGATGAGGACCAGGGTGACGAACTCCTCCTCGACGCCGGGATGGTCGTTCTCGTGGAGGGCGCGGTCGAGGCTGACGGCGAGCCAGCCGGCGACGCGGTCGAGGGCGGGTTCCTGGTGGGCCGCCTCGCGGAAGGCGCCGAGGACGGCGGCCGCGGTCTCGACGGCGGCGAGGCCCTTGCCGCGGACGTCGCCGACCACCGCACGGACGCCGTGCCGGGTGTTGACGACTTCGTAGAGGTCGCCGCCGATGGAGGCGTGCGCGGCGGCGGCGGCGTAGCGGACGGCGGCGCGGACCGGCCCGACCCGGTCGGGGACGGAGCGCAGCAGGACCCGGCGGGCGATCTCGGCGACCAGCTGGGCCTCGGCGAGGGCGAGTTCCTGACGGAGTCTCAGGGTGGCGCTGACGTAGCCGATGCCGGCGACCAGGACGATCGCGGCGACGGTGGCGGTGTGCACGGACTGGCCGAGCACGCCGTTGTACCAGGCCATGGCGAAGGCGCAGGCCTCGGCGAGGGCGCCGATCAGCAGCGGGTACCAGGTGCGGCGGCTGACCACCGCGGCGAGGGCCGGGACGGCGGTCAGCGCGGGTTCGACGGTGACCTGACTGTTGGTGAGGAAGTCGAGGGAGACCACCAGCAGCATGCCGATCAGCGGCAGTGCGTGGGAGGTCTTGGGCCAGGTTCCGGTCACGGTGCCGGGTGCCGGCCCGGGGTTGGGGCCGCGCAGGACGTCCCTGATCCATCCGGTCGCGCTCAAGGTCGGTCTCTCCAGCGGGAGGTGCGGGTGCGGCGGGGCACCTGCGGGTGTTGACGGGTGGTCAGGGGTGGCGCCCTGACGGCGGCCGGAGTACGGGTGGTGACCGGTTACCGACCCCACAATAGGCACGAAACGTGCACGGCGCACACGTTTCGAACGAGCTGGTGACGAGTTGAATGCTCTGCGTGACTCTTTCTTACCTATTCCCGATCAGAAGATCGCTCAACTCTTTTCGGCCGGGAAGTCCTGACGGAGTCTCGATCCGGCCGCTGCGGACGTGGCAGAACGAGGCCGTGACCTGCTCCGGCGGGACGCCCGCCTGTTCCGCCCAGGCGAGCCGGTAGATCGCGAGCTGCAGCGGGTCGGCGCTCTCCTCGCGGCCGGTCTTCCAGTCGACCACCTCGTACCGCGGTGACCCTGAGCCACCGTCGGCGCCCCGGTACACCGCATCGATCCGGCCGCGCACCACCCGTCCCGCGAGCACCAGTTGGAACGGGGCCTCGACCCGGTACGGGGTGCGGTGGGCGTACGGGCCGCGCAGGAAGGCCTCCTTGAGGCGTTCCAGGTCGCGTTCGTCCTCGATCTCCTCGGCGTCCAGGCCGGGCAGGGCGTCGGGGCCGAACAGCGCGTCGGGGCCGAGCAGCAGCGGCTGGTCGTAGCGGGACTGCACCCAGGCGTGGAAGCGGGTGCCGCGGCGGGCGGCGGGCGCGGGCGGACGGGGCATCGGGCGGGCGAGCTCCCAGGCGAAGCCGTCGGGGTCGGCGGCCAGCCGCATCAGCTCGGAGGCGGAGAGCGAGGCGGGCAGTTCGACCTCCCGGACGGTGCGCCGGGAGCGTTCCAACTCGCCGAGCAGGGCGGTCAGGTCGCGGTCCCAGGAGGCGACCAGCCGCTGGTCCTCGACGGCCATCGGCTCGGGTTCCGGGGCGGGCGCGCCGTCGAGGCGGCGGCGGACCACCTCGGCGACCCGGCGGCGGGCGAGCTGGGCGTCCGGGTCGAGCGGCAGCGGCCAGGGGGTCTCCACCGAGACGTCGAACGCCGGGTTCTCGGCGTCGGGCAGCGGCTCCTCGGCCCAGTGCTCGATCTCGCCGTTGCCGGGCGCCTCGCAGTGCGCGCGCACCTGCAGCAGGAAGTCGGACGGGCCGCGGCGGCGCTTCTGGGACGGCCCCCACCAGTGTCCGGAGGCCAGCAGCAGGCTCCGCGGGCGGGTGAACGCGACGTAGCCGAGCCGGAGTTCCTCGACCGCCCCGTGCGCGGTCGTCTCCTTCTTGAACAGGCCGATGCCCTTGGCGTTCCACTCGGGGTCGGCGGGCAGGGTGGCGGCGTCGCCGCGCAGCGCGTGCGGCAGCACCTTGCGGGTGGAGGTCCAGCGCTCGCGGCCCTGGCCGGACGGGAAGCCGCCCTTGACCAGGCCGGGGACGGCGACCACGTCCCACTCCAGGCCCTTGGACTTGTGCGCGGTGAGCACCTTGACGGTGTCCTCGCCGCCGGGCAGGCCGGCGTCCAGGCCGCGTTCGTACTCCTGGGCGGCGCGCAGGAAGGCCAGGAAGGCGGCGAGTCCCGGGTCGCCGTCCAGGTCGGCGAAGGAGGCGGCGACGTCCAGAAAGGAGTGCAGGGTCTCCCGCCGGCGGGCGGCCAACGCCAGCGGGGAGGCGGAGAGTTCGACCTCCAGGCCGGTGGCGGCGAGCACCCGGTGCAGCACGTCCATCAGCGGTTCGGCCAGCGCCCGGCGCAGTTCGCGGATCTCCCGGGCGAAGCGGGCGAAGCGCACCCGGGCCTCCGGGGAGAACGGCAGCTCGTCGGGCTGTTCGGCGTCGACGAAGGTCTCCAGCGCGTCGGCCAGCGAGACCACCTCGGTGGGGTCGGTCTCGGCGACGGCGGCGGCGAGGGGGTCCTGGTCGCCGAGCCGGGCGGTGCGCACCAGGTCGGCGGCGCGGCGGCCGAGCAGGGCGAGGTCGCGCGGGCCGATCCGCCAGCGCGGGCCGATCAGCAGCCGGACCAGCGCGGCGTTGGCGGTGGGGTCCTGGAGCACCTCGCAGACCGCCACCAGGTCGGCAACTTCCGGAAGTTGGAGCAGTCCACCGAGGCCGACCACCTCGACCGGGACCTGCCGGGCGACCAGCGCGGCGTGGATGTCGGGGAAGGAGCTGCCGGCCCGGCAGAGCACCGCGATCCGGCCGGGCGCGGTGCCGGTGCGGACCAGGTGGGCGATCGAGTCGGCCAGCCAGTCCACCTCCTCGGCGTGGGTGGGCAGCAGCGCGGTCCGCACGTAGCCGTCGAGTTCGGCGCCGGGCGCGGGCCGCAGCGCCTCCACGCCCTCGTGCATCTCCCGCAGCGGGGCGGCGAGTTCGTTGGCGAAGGCGAGCAGTCGGCCGCCGCTGCGGCGGTTCTCGCTGAGCGCGAAGCGGTACCCGGGACTGCCGTCGGAGCGCGGGAAGTGGTGGGGGAAGTCGTCCAGGTTGGCGACCGAGGCGCCGCGCCAGCCGTAGATCGCCTGGCAGGGGTCGCCGACCGCGGTGACCGGGTGGCCGGCCCCGGTCGATCCGCCGAACAGCCCGGCCAGCATCAGGCGTTGGGCGACCGAGGTGTCCTGGTACTCGTCCAGCAGCACCACCCGGTACTGCTCGCGCAGCAGCCGGCCGACCTCGGGGCGCTGCTGGGCGAGCCGGGCGGAGGCGGCGATCTGGTCGCCGAAGTCGAGCAGGCCGAGCTGCTGCTTGCGGGCCCGGTAGTCCTCGACCAGGTGCAGCAGTTCCTGCCGGCCGCGGGCGGCCTTCGGGACGGCCCGGAGGTCGTCGTTGCTCAACCGGACGCCGGCCAGGGTGTCGAGCAACTCCTGGTCGTACGACCGAAGTTGCGCGGGTTCGACCAGGTGCTCGGCCAACTCGGAGTCCAGCGCGATCAGTTCGGCGACCAGCGCGCTGAAGGTGCCGGTCAGCGCCGGGAACGGGCCGCGGGCCTGGCGCAGCACCCGGGCGGCGAGCTGGAACCGGGTGGCGTCGGCGAGCAGCCGGACGTCCGGCTCTATGCCCAGCCGCAGGCCGTGCTCCTTGAGCAGGGTGCCCGCGAAGGCGTGGTAGGTGGAGATCTGCGGCTCGCCCAGCGCGTCCTCGTCCTGGTCGCGCACGCCGGCCCGCAGCAGCGAGGCCCGGACGCGTTCGGCGAGTTCGCCGGCGGCCTTGTTGGTGAAGGTCAGGCCGAGCACCTGCTCGGGGCGCACCGCGCCGGAGCCGACCAGCCACACCACTCGGGCGGCCATCACGGTGGTCTTGCCGGAGCCCGCGCCGGCCACGATCACGCCGGGTTCCAGGGGCGCGCCGATCGCCGCCACCTGCTCGCCGTTGAACGGGATGCCGAGCAGTTCGCGGAGCTGTGCGGGGTGTTCCAGCAGCCCGGCCTCCAACGGCTCAGTCGACGACATGCCGCCCGTCCCGCTGCGCGGAGCAGCTACCGCGGAAGGCGCAGCGTCCGCAGCGCTCGCCCGCGGTGGGGGTGAACCGCTCGGCGAGGACCTTCCCGGCGGTGTCGACCAGCAGGTCCTCGATCCACGGGGTGCTGTCGTCCGGCAGTTGCCGCTGCACCTTGGGGGCGTCCGGGTCGCCCTTGGCGGGCTCGCGCAGGTGGACCAGCTCGGCACCGCCGGGTGTCGCGCCGTCCTCGAAGCCGGGCAGGCCGTCGAGTGCGCCGCCGCGCACCGCGAGCTGGTAGACGGCGAGTTGGCGGTGGTCGGGGAGCGACTTCTCGGTGGGGATCTGCTTGCCGGTCTTGAAGTCGACGACGTACGCGCGGCCCACCGCGTCGGTCTCGACCCGGTCCATCGAGCCGCGGATGCGCACCGCGACGCCGCCGACGTCGAGGGTGAGGTCGAAGCCGTGCTCGGTGGCCACCGTGGTGCGGTCGCGCTCCAGCACGTGCCAGCGCAGGAAGCGCTCCAGGGCGGCGCGGGCCTCGGTCTTCTCCTGCTGGGACTTCCACGGCGCGTCGAAGGCCAGCGCGTCCCAGACCGTGTCCAGGCGCTCCATCAGCACGGCCAGGTCGGCGGGGGTGCGGCCGGAGCCGACCTCGTCCGCCAGTGCGTGCACCACGTTGCCGAAGCCCTGGGCGGCGCTGGCGGTCCGGCCGGCCTGCACGTCCTTCTCCAGGAACCACTGCAGGGTGCAGGACTCCAGCTGCTCCAGGCCGCTGCCGGACAGCCGCACCGGTGCCTGCGGCTCGCGCAGCGGCTGCGGGGCGGCGGTGGCGTCCACCAGCCCCCACCACTGGTCGGGGTGGGCGGCGGGGACGAGCGGGCGGCCCTCCTCGTCGAGGGCGGCGGCGAGCGTGGCGAGCCGTTCGGCGGCGGCCCGGCGCAGCTGCGGGGAGCGGTCCGGGTCGACGGTGACGGCGCGCAGTTCGGCGACCAGCGCGGGGACCGACAGCGGGCGGCGCGGGCGGGCGGTGACGTCGGCGACCTGCACCTGCGGGGTGCGCTCCAGCACCCGGCCGGTGCGCGGGTCGACGGTCTCCCGGTACAGCTCGCGCAGGAACCGGGACGGCTCGTCGCCGTCCTCGGCGGGAGCCTTGACGGCGGTCACCACCAGCCGGTCCTTGGCGCGGGTGGCGGCGACGTAGAACAGCCGGCGCTCCTCGGCGAGCAGCGCGGCCGGGGAGAGCGGCTCGGCGAGGCCGTCCCGGCCGATCCGGTCGGCCTCCAGCAGCGAGCCGCGGCGGCGCAGGTCGGGCCACAGGCCGTCCTGCACGCCGGTGACCACCACCAGCCGCCACTCCAGGCCCTTGGCGCGGTGGGCGGTCATCAGCCGGACCGCGTCGGGGCGCACGGCGCGCACGTGCAGGGTGTCGGCGGCGATGTCCTGCGCCTCGACCTCGGCGAGCAGGTCGAGGGCGCCGCGGTGGCCGCTGACCCGCTCCTCGGCGCGGGCGGCGGTCTCGAACAGGGCGCACAGCGCGTCCAGGTCGCGGTCGGCGTTGCGGCCGGCCGGGCCGCCGCGCAGCGCGGCGCGCTCCAGGCGCTCGCGCCAGCGCCTGGAGCCGTCCCACAGCTCCCACAGGGCCTCCTCGGCGCTCGCGCCGCCGGCCAGCAGCTCGCGGACCTTGCGCAGCAGCAGCCCGAGTTCGTAGGCGCGGCGGGCGTAGGAGGCGTCCACCAGGGCCAGCAGCTCGGGCTGGGCGAGCGCCTCGCGGACCAGTTCCTCGGCGGGGCGGACCACGCCGGGGGTGCCCTCGGCGGCCAGCGCGCGGCGTTCCTCCTCGCGCAGGGTGCGGCCGAGCCGGCGCAGGTCGGAGCCGTCCAGCGCGGCGAGCGGGCCGGTGAGCAGGGTGTGCGCGAGCTCCGCGGTCAGCGCGGCCTCGCCCTCGGCGCAGACCCGCAGGGCGAGCAGCAGCGGGGTGACGGCGGGCTCCTCGCGCAGCGGCAGGTCGTCGCCGTCGATCTCCAGCGGGACGCCCGCGGCGGACAGCGCGCGGCGGACGCCCGGTATCGACCGGCCGCCGGCCCGCACCAGCACCGCCATCTCGCCCCAGGGGACGCCGTCCTCCAGGTGGGCGCGGCGCAGCAGGTCGGCGACCGAGTCGAGTTCGGCGCCGGGCGTCGGGTAGGTGTACACCTCGACCGCGCCGCCCTCGCGGGACGGCAGCAGCGCGCGGTGCGCGGCGAGCTTGTCTGCGGGCAGCCGGCTCATCGGCATCCGCCGGGCGAGCTCGCGGGAGGCGGCCAGCAGCACCGCGCCGGAGCGCCGGGAGACCCGCAGCACCTTCACCTCGGCGGGGCGGCCGTCGGCGCGGCGGAAGGTGTCGGGGAACTCCAGGATGCCGTTCACGTCCGCGCCGCGGAACGCGTAGATCGACTGGTCGGGGTCGCCGACCGCGACCAGGTCCCGGCCGCCGCCGGCCAGCCGCCGCAGCAGCCGGACCTGCGCCGGGTCGGTGTCCTGGTACTCGTCGACGAAGACCACGTCGTAGCGCGCGCGCAGTTCGGCGGCGCCCTCCTCGCGCTCGGCGAGCAGCACGGCGCGGTGCACCAGCTCGGCGTAGTCGAGCACCCCGCGCAGGTCCAGGACGTCCAGGTACTCGGCCAGGAAGTGCGCGGCGGCCGCCCAGTCGGGACGCTGGACTCCCTCCGCGAAGCGCGCCAACTCGGCTTCGCCGAGGCCGAGTTCGCGGCTCCGGGCGAGCACGGCGCGGACTTCGTCGGCGAAGCCGCGGGTGGTCAGGCAGGCCCGCAGGTCGAGCGGCCAGTGGATGGTGCCGGTGCCCGCCTTCGCGTCCTCGGCGCCGCCGGCCAGCAGCTCGCGGACCATCACGTCCTGCTCGGGGCCGGACAGCAGCCGCAGCGGCTCGGCGTACTCCTCGGGCGGCTGGTGGGCGCGCAGCAGGGCGTAGCAGAACGAGTGGAAGGTGGTGGCCTGCGGGGCGGTGGCGCCGATCCGGGCGGTCATCCGGTCGCGCAGCTCCATCGCGGCCTTGCGGCTGAAGGTGAGCACCAGCACCCGCTCGGGGGCGGTACCGCGCTCGATCCGCCGGGCGACCGCCTCGACCAGCGTGGTGGTCTTCCCGGTGCCCGGCCCGGCGAGCACCAGCAGCGGCCCCGACGCGTGCTCGACCACCGCCCGCTGGTAGTCGTCCAGCGCGGGCGGGTCGGGCTGCGCGAGGGGGCTGCGCACCAGGCGGAACGGTGAGGTCACTGCGGTAGGTCCAGGGTCGTACGGCGGTTCGGCGGGCGGTGGCGGCAGGACCGCCCGCACCGAGCCTACGATCCTGCACCGTCAGTCCCCGGCCGCGCTCGGCTTTCGGTCAGTCCGTCCCGTCCCAGCGGGCGGTCCGCAGGTCGACGCGCGGTTCGCCGCCGGCGGTGGTGCGCAGCGGGGTGCCCTCGGAACGGTACTCCGGCAGCGCCCGGTGCTCGTGGCCGGGCAGCGGGCGGCCGTCCGCGCGGATCACCCGCCACCAGGGCACCGAGCCGCCGTACAGCGCCATCACCCGGCCGACCTGGCGGGGTCCGCCGCGGCCCAGGTACTCGGCGACGTCTCCGTAGGTCATCACCCGCCCCGCCGGGATCCGCTCGGCGAGGTCGAGCACCGCCTCGGCGTACGGCGGGAGTTCGGGCGCCTCGGCGGCGTCGTCGGGCTCGGTCATCCGACGCATTCTTCCCCATCCGGTCGATTTCCAGCACCCCGTGCGGGCGACCCGCCGCGCGGGATACCGCCCCTGGCCCGCACGGGGCGGGCGGGCATGGCAGCATCTTCGGGGCGACGCGAACGACGAGGAAACCAGAGCAGATGACCGGGACGGCAGAATTGAACGTGGACGAGGACTCCGGGGAGTCCGCCACGCCCGGTTCCGCCGGCCGGGGCGGGTACGCCCCGACGGTCTCCCTGCGCCACGGGGCGCGGGACACGCATCACACGGGGGAGGACACGGTGGCCGCTCAGCAGCCGCCGGACGACGGGCCGGCCGACGACCGGCCGCCGGAGCCGCCGGCCGAGGAACCGGCCGGTGAGTACCTGGCGGTCGACGAACCCCTGCTGCCGCCGCGCGCCCACCGACCGTCCGATCTGCTGCGCTTCCTCGCCGGGCTGCTCGGCATCATCGCGGTGTTCGTGCTGGCGCAGGTGGCGGTCTCCACCACCACCGGCATCGAGAACGACATCACCGTCAACGCCAAGCGCATCCCCGGCGTGCTCTCCACCATCGCCGCGCTGGTCTCCTCCATCGCGGTGCTGGCGGTGCCGCTGGCCTTCGCGGTGGAACGGCTGATCAAACGCGACGGCCTGCGCGTCGCCGACGGCGTGCTGGCCTCGGTGCTGGCGTACGGCGTCTCGCTGGGCGTGGACTGGTGGGTGGCGGCCAGCGCGCCCGACGCGATCCGCAACGCGCTCACCCAGTTCCCACCGGGCGGCGGGGAGACCCTCACCGACCCGGTGCACGGCTACCTCGCCCCCGTGATCGCCTACATGACCGCCGTCGGCATGTCGAGCAGACCCCGCTGGCGGGTGGCGCTGTGGGTGGTGGTGATCCTCTCCGGCGCGACCGAGCTGATCAGCGGCTACACCACCCCGCTGTCGCTGCTGCTGACCGTGCTGATCGGCTGGTCGGTGGCGTACGGCACGCTGTACGCGATCGGCTCGCCGAACATCCGGCCGACCGGGCAGCACCTGATGATCGGCCTGCGCAAGGTCGGCTTCGTGCCGTCCGCCGCGCACCTCGCCCCGGACGCGCCCGGCGGCACCCGCCGCTACCTGGTCACCCAGCAGCACGGCCCGCTGCTGGACGTCCACGTCATCGACCGCGAGCAGCAGGCCTCCGGCTTCTTCTACCGGGCCTGGCGCCGGCTGCGGCTGCGCTCGGTGGCGGTCCGCCGCAGCCCGCAGTCGCTGCGCCAGGCGCTCGAACAGGAAGCCCTGATCGCGTACGCCGCGGCCGCCTCCGGGGCCCGCGCCCCGCAGCTGGTGGCCACCTCCGAGCTCGGCCCGGACGCGGCGATCCTGGTCTACGAGAACGTGGCCGGCCGGACCCTCGACGAACTCGACGCCGAGGAGATCACCGACGCGGTGATGGCCTCGTTCTGGGAGTCGGTGGCCACCCTGCACGAGCGCCGGATCGCGCACCGCCGGCTCACCGGCGAGTCCCTGCTGGCGGTCGACGACAAGACCGGCTGCCTGGTCAACCTGTCCGGCGGCGACATCGCGGCCGGCGACCTGACGCTGCGCATCGACGTCGCCCAGCTGCTCACCACCTTCGCGCTGCGGATCGGCCCGGAGCGGGCCGTCGCGGTGGCCACCACGGTGCTCGGGCCGACCCGGGTCGCCGAGGCGCTGCCGCTGCTGCAGCCGGTCGGCCTGAGCCGGCAGACCCGCGCCGACCTGCAGCGGATGACCAAGGAGCGGAAGGCCGCCGCGCAGGCGCTGGCCCTGGAGCAGGTCGCGGCCGGCGAGCGCACCCAGCAGCAGGCCGAGGAGGACATCGCGCAGGCCGGCGAGGACCTGCTGTCGAAGATCCGCGGGCAGATCCTGGCGATCGTCCCCGAGGCGCCGATGGCCCCGGCGAAGCTGGAACGGCTCAAGCCGAAGACGCTGATCATGGTGGTGGCGCTGACCTTCGCCGCCTACCTGGCGCTGACCACCATCCGCCCGGACCAGTTCAAGGTCTCCCAGATGAACTGGGGCTGGGCCGCGCTGGCCCTGGCCGCCTCCGCCGTCTCGTACGTGGCCGCCTCGATGAGCCTGACCGGCTTCGTCCCGGAGCGGCTGCCGTTCGGCCGGACCGTCGCGGCGCAGCTCGCCGGCTCGTTCGTGAAGCTGGTGGCGCCCGCCGCGGTCGGCGGCATCGCGCTGAACACCCGCTACCTGCAGCGGGCCGGCATCCGTCCGGTGCAGGCGGTCGCCTCGGTCGGCGCCTCCCAGCTGGCCGGCCTCGGGGGGCACCTGCTGCTGCTGTTCTCCTTCGGCCTGATCACCGGCACCCAGACCAACGGCGACCTGGGCGCCTCCCGGGCGGTGATCATCGGCGTGCTGACCGCCGCGGTGCTCGCCCTGGTGGTGGCCGCGGTCGCGCCGCTGCGCCGGTTCGTGGTGACCCGGGTGCGCTCGCTGTTCTTCGGCGTGATCCCGCGGATGCTCGACCTGATGCAGACCCCCCGCAAGCTGGTCACCGGCTTCGGCGGCATCCTGCTCCTGACGCTCTCCTTCACCGCCTGCCTGGACGCCTCGGTGCAGGCCTTCGGCGGCGGCCACGTCACCTTCGCCGCGGTCGCGGTGGTCTTCCTGACCGCCAACGCGGCCGGCTCGGCGATCCCCACCCCGGGCGGCATCGGCCCGGTCGAGATCGCCCTGATCACCGCCCTGACGGTGGCCGGCGTCCCGGCCACCGCCGCCACCCCCGCGGTCTTCCTCTACCGCCTGCTCACCTTCTGGCTGCCGGTGCTGCCGGGCTGGGTGGCCTACAACGTGCTGCAGCGCAAGGGCGCGATCTAGCGCTGCGCGTGGACGGCGGCGATCTCCGCCAGCATCCGCTCCCACGGCACGGGGGCCAGCCCGAACAGCTCGCGGCCGGCCCGGTCGTCGAGCACGAACGGCCGCTGGAACTGGTACGCCGTCCCCCGGGCCGCGCGCACCGTCGGGTTCACCAGTCCGAGCAGGGCGAGCACCGGCCCGACCGCGCCCTGAACGCACGGGACCGCTGAACGCACGGGACCGCCCGGCCGGGGAGCTCCCCGACCGGGCGGTCATGGTCCTGCGACGTGCGGGCGTCCGTCAGTAGACGGGCTTCTCGGGCTCGATCTGGTTGACCCAGCCGATCACGCCGCCGCCCAGGTGGACGGCGTCGGCGAAGCCCGCGGACTTCAGCACCGCGAGGACCTCGGCGGAGCGCACGCCGGTCTTGCAGTGCAGCACGATCCGCTTGTCCTGCGGCAGGTCCTGCAGGGCGTTGCCCATCAGGAACTCGTTCTTCGGGATCAGGCGGGCGCCCGGGATGTTGACGATCTCGTACTCGTTGATCTCGCGGACGTCGATGATGTCGATGTTCTCGCCGCCGTCGATCCACTCCTTGAGCTGCTTGGAGGTGATCGTCGAGCCCTGGGCGGCCTCCTGGGCCTCCTCCGAGACGACACCGCAGAACGACTCGTAGTCGATCAGCTCGGTGACGGTCGGGTTCTCGCCGCAGAGCGCGCAGTTCGGGTCCTTGCGGACCTTCACCGAGCGGTACTGCATCTCCAGGGCGTCGTAGATCATCAGTCGGCCGACCAGCGGGTCGCCGACACCGGCCAGCAGCTTGATCGCCTCGGTGACCTGGATCGAGCCGATCGAGGCGCACAGCACGCCCAGCACGCCGCCCTCGGCGCAGGACGGGACCATGCCCGGCGGCGGGGCCTCCGGGTAGAGGCAGCGGTAGCAGGGGCCGTGCTCGGCCCAGAACACGCTGGCCTGGCCGTCGAAGCGGTAGATCGAGCCCCACACGTACGGCTTGCCGAGCAGCACCGCGGCGTCGTTCACCAGGTACCGGGTGGCGAAGTTGTCGGTGCCGTCCACGATCAGGTCGTAGCCGGAGAAGATCTCCATGACGTTGTCGTTGTCGAGACGCTCGTCGTGGAGGATCACGTTGACGTACGGGTTGATCTCCTTGACGGAGTCCCGCGCCGACTCGCCCTTGGAGCGGCCGATGTCCGACTGGCCGTGGATGATCTGGCGCTGCAGGTTCGACTCGTCGACGGTGTCGAACTCGACGATGCCGAGCGTGCCCACGCCGGCGGCGGCCAGGTACATCAGGGCCGGCGAGCCGAGGCCGCCGGCGCCGACGCACAGCACCTTGGCGTTCTTCAGCCGCTTCTGCCCGTCCATGCCCACGTCGGGGATGATCAGGTGGCGGGAGTACCGGCGGACCTCGTCGACGGTGAGCTCGGCGGCGGGCTCGACCAGGGGTGGCAGCGACACGAAGACTCCGATGGTCGTCAGTTTCACGTTCGACTACGCCAACAGTGTCACGTGCCCGGGGTATTCCACGGCAAGGGGTCCACTGGGTGAGATGGGCGACATCGCATGCCGAGACGCCGCCCCTCGCACCATCGCCGCTGGTCAGCCCGGGGCGGCCGGGATCAGACCCGGCAGGCGGTCTCCAGCCAGACGTCTCCCAGCGACTCCTCCAGCGGCACCTGTGTCCGCCATCCGAGACGGTCCCTGGCGGTCCGGACGTCCGCCTGCCGCCACTGCACCGGCTCCGCGGCCGGCCGGGCCTCGGCCGCGCGCAGCCCGTCCCCGCCCGCCGCCTGCGCGGGCAGCACCACCTGGCGGGCGTCCTCGATCACGGCGCCCTCGAAGCCGGAGGCCCGCACCAGCAGGTGCGCCGCGTCCCGAGCCCGCACCGCGTGGCCGCTGCCGATGTTGATCACCCCGGTGGCCGCCGAGACCGCCGCCGCCTGGATCGCCCGCGCGACGTCCCGCACGTCCACGAAGTCCCGGTACCCGGACAGGTCCGGCATCCGTACCTGCGACTCGTCCTGCTCCAGCGCCCGCCGCAGCCCCTCCGCCAGCCGCCCGAACAGCGACGCCGTCGGCGACCCCGGGCCCACCACGTCGAACACCCGCAGCACCAGCGCGTCCAGCCCCGAGCTCAGCACCAGCTCGGTGCCCGCCAGCTTCGACACCCCGTACGGCCCGACCGGGCGCGGCTCCGCGCTCTCCGGCACCGGCCCGCCCGGCGGGGTCGGCCCGTACTCCGCCGCCGATCCCACGTGCACCAGCCGGGCCGGCTCCCGGCTGCGCCGGATCGCCTCGCACACGGTGGCCACGGCCAGCGTGTTCGCCCGGATCAGCGCCCGCGACGACCCGTAGGTCGCCCCCGCGCAGTTGATCACCACCTGCGGCGCGACCGCGTCCAGGAACCGGGCCAGCGCGCCCGGACTCCCCGCGGCCAGGTCGAACCGGATGTCGGCGGCGTCGCTACGCCCCAGCACGGTCACCTGGAGCCCCTCCTCCGCCAGCAGCCGGTCGGCCACCCGCCGGCCGATGAACCCGTCGGCTCCCAGCAGCAGCACCCTCATCGGGCCGAAGTCCTTCCACGAGGCCCGGAGACGACCGGGCAGAGAGATGGGAACGGGAAACGCGCCGAGCCGAGGGCGCCGGTCCGGCGCTCGGCCCCGGCCGCCCTCACCGGTACGCCCCCGGGCGGCCGGTGAGCGGCCAGGCGGCCGCCGCCAGCAGGGCCGTCGGCCCGAGGCAGGCGGCGAGCAGTCCGCCCGGGGGCGGGGCGCCCAGCCAGTGGGCGGGGGCGGGCAGCGTGAGGGCCGCCGCACCCGCCGCGGCGGTCAGCACGGCGGTCGCGGCGGTGCCCTGCCGTCCGCCGCCGCGGACCACGGCGGCGAGCAGCAGCAGGGTGCCGAGCACCAGCAGGGCGGCCCAGCCGGTGGCGCCCGCACCGCGCGCGGTGAGGACGGCGAGCGCGGCGGTCGCGGTGAGCTGCGCCAGCACGGCCAGCGGCAGCGCGGGGCGCAGCCGGGAGCGGAACTCCCCCAGCGTCGCCGCCGTGAGCTGTCGCCGCCCGACCCGGCGCAGCCGTGCCGCGCACCAGCCGGCCGTCCCGCCGCCGAGCGCGACCGCGAGCGCCGCCCCGGGCGCCGAACCGGCCAGCAGCGCGAGCAGCAGTCCGGTCCCGGCCCCGTGCCCGAGCGCGGCCCAGGCACGTCCGGGCCGCCCCGCCGGCTCCGCGCCCGCGGCCCGCGGCGACCAGTGCTCGGCCGCCGCTCCGCCGAGCGCGCCGCACAGCACCGCGAGCGCACCGCCCGCCGCCCCGGCCCCGAGCAGGGCGACCGGCGCCAACGGCAGCAGGTGTGCGGCGAGCCCGAGGGCGGCCGGGGCGAGCGCGCGTTCGCGGACGGGCGGCGGCGACTCCTCGACCGGCGGGCGGCGCGGGACGCGGGCGTACAGCTCCTCGGCGAGGCCGAAGATGTCGGCGTGCCGGTAGCGCCCGGTGCCGGCCGTGGGCAGGCCGGAGTCCTCCAGCGCGGCGGCGATCTCCAGCGGGTCGGTGGCCTGCTCGCAGACCTCCCGGTTGGCGTCGAGCAGTTCGCGGACGGGGTCGGCGGGCGGCGTCACAGCGCCTCCGCGAGGGCGGGCCCGGCCGCCAACCGGCCGCCGCCGGCGGCGCGTTCGGGCGCGGCGGTGGCACCGGCCACCCAGTACTCGGCGGGGCGGGCGAACGGCCGCGCCTCGGCGCCGGGGCGGGCGGGGAACGCGGGGTAACGGGAGACCAGTTCGAGGTAGACCTCGCGGAAGGCACCGACCACCGGTTCCACGGCGAAGCGTTCCTGCGCCCGCAACCGGCCGGCCAGACCGAGCCGGGAGCGGCGTTCGGCGTCGCCGAGCAGCGCGAGGCAGGCCGCGGCGAGCGCCCGCGGGCTGCGCGGCGGGACCAGCAGCCCGGTCGGGCCGAGTACCTCGCGGGCCACCCCGACCTCGGTGGCGACCACGGCGCGGCCGCTGAGCATGGCGTCGGCGAGCAGCCGGGGGCTGCGCTGGGCGAGCGCGGTGAAGACCGCGGCGGTGCCGCTCTCCCAGGCGTCGGCCAGCGCGGCGGGCCGCCCGGCGAACTCGACGGCGTCGGCGATGCCGAGCCGTTCCGCGATCGCCCCGCAGTGCGCGAGGTAGCCGCGGGCGCTCTCCTCGCCGTACATCCGCAGCCGGGCGTCGGGCAGTTCGGCTCGGACGTGGGCGAAGGCGTGCAGCATCAGTTCGGGGTCGCGGCCGGGTTCCAGGGCGCCGGCCCAGACCAGGGTGGGCGCGTCGGGTTCGGCGCCGGCGGCGGCCCGGCCGGTGGCGGGGGTGCCCTCGTAGACCACCCGGGTGCGGGCGGGGTCGCCGCCGCAGCGCTGCTGCCACTGCTGGTCGTAGGCGCTGCCCGGGGTGAGCACGGCGGCCTGCCGGTAGGTCTCCTCGGTGAGCTGCCGGAAGAACGCCAGCAGCAGGGCGCGCACCGGCCAGCGGTAGGGGGCGCTGCGGTAGCCGCGGTACTGCTCGCGCAGGTGCAGCCCGTGCTCGGTGACCACGAACGGGATGCCGTGCAGCTCGCGGGCGACCAGCGCGGGCAGCGCGGCGGGTCCGCCGCCGACCACGTGGCACAGGTCGGTGCCGCCGAGCCCGGCCGCGCCGGTGCCGTACCAGGGGGCGGAGAGCGGCCGCAGGCTCTGCTCCAGCAGGTCGGCGGCGACCAGGACGTCGCAGACCAGCGGCTCGCCGGCGGCGGTGTCGGCGCCGGGCGAGCGCCAGATCCGCTCCAGCACGCGCTGGGCGTGGCCGGAGGCGAGGAAGGCGGGCAGCGCGTCGTCCTCCCGGTTGAGGGCGGCGAGCCGGTACAGGGCCGGGCCGAAGAGTCCGCGCTCGCCGGGCATCACCAGCGAGCGGATCAGCTCCTCGTAGGCCCGCTGGTAGCCGCGGCGGCGGTGCAGTGCCGGTCCGCGGCCGCCGGGGCGGCGGCCCCAGAGCGCGAGCTCGTGGACGCCGTGCGGGCCGGGCACGCCGGCCGGCGCGGCGGGGCGGTCGGCGGGGAGCAGCCGGTAGAGCCTGAACTCGTGCTCCGGCAGCCCCTCGACCAGGCGGCCGCACCAGCCGCCGTCACCACGCTGCGCGTTCGAAAGGGTGCCCTCGGTGAGCAGAGCAATGCGCACGACGCCTCCAGAGCAGAGCGTTTCGACTGGGTTCACGGCCTACGACACAGGGGATCCCGTCGGTGCTCGACGGCCGCTGAGCCGGTGTCCGCTCCCCGCGTCCGCCGTCCTCGCCGTCTCGCCCCCCACACCTGTTCGGTCCGACAACACGACGGTAGAGCGCCGGGCCGAGCCCCCTAGGAACCCGGCCCCGCTTGCCACCTGATCGAGTGAACGCCCGTGTCCTCGCCCGCACCCCCCGCGTTTCCGCCCCACGCGCCCGGCGCACGCCCTGCGCGGGCTAGCTCCGGGCGTCGGCCTCCGCGAGGAGTTCGCGCACCGCGCGGGCCACCGGTTCGGGGTGTTCGAGCATCGCGACGTGGCCGGAGTCGGGCAGCACCAGCAGCCTGGCGTCCCGGAACGCGGCGCAGGCCCGGCGCGCGGAGCGGTAGGAGACCAGCTTGTCCTTGAGCCCGTAGACCAGCAGCACCGGCGCCGTGACCTGCTCGGCCTGCCGCCACAGCGACTGCCCGCCGCGCTCGGTGTACGCGGAGACGATCCCGCGCGCGGAGCCGACCACGGCCTGCAGCGCATACGGCAGGGTGGAGCGGCGGCGGTACTCGGCGACGGCGCGGGCCCGGCGGTGCGCGGGGATGGCGGCGGTGTCGGCGTAGACGAGGCGCAGCAGTTCCTCGGTGGCGGTCTCGGCGTCGGTGCCGGAGTTGCTGCGCCGGCGGACCAGTTCGGCCAGGCCGGGGACGGCGAGCAGGCCGGTCGGCCAGGCGGTGTACTGCGGGGGCAGTTCCGGCAGGGCGGGCGAGATCAGCACCAGGCTGCGCACCAGGTCGGGCCGGAGCGCGGCGAGCCGGACGGCGACCGCGCCGCCGAGCGAGTTGCCGAACAGGTGGACCGGCCCGCGCCCGGTCTCCTCCAGGTAGCCGATCACCGCGCGGACGTGGCCGTTGAGGGAGAGGTTGCCGTCCAGCGGCGGCGCGGAGTACCCGAAGCCGGGCAGGTCGACCGCCTCGCCGTCGACGTCGGCGGAGAGTTCGGCCAGCAGCTCCAGCCAGTTGTCGCCCGATCCGCCGAGGCCGTGCACGAACAGCGCGGGCGGCAGGCCTCCGACGGGTTCGGAGTGGCGGCTGACCGCCAGCGAAGCCCCGGGCACCTCGACGGTGCGGTAGGGCTCCAGGGCGGCGAGGGGGTACTGGTCGGCGCTCATGGAGCACGATGGTAGTGAGGCCGGGCCCGCCGGCCGCGCGCCTGGCCGTCGTCTCGACCTGTGGACGAATCGGGTCGGGTCGTATTGTGGGCTCCCGACAAGGGCTGTTGTGCGCTTTACTCGGCTTCACCCGCGCACACCGGGGTTACCGAAAAGTAGAATCAGTTGCCTTGCCAGCCCAAGCTGACCGTGAAGTGAGGACCGCCGTGACGGCCATCCAGGAGGCGCAGGAGCGCCCGCGCGGTGCCCGCCTGCCGCGAAGCGCCCGCCGTGAACAACTGCTCGGTGCCGCCCAGGAGGTGTTCGTCGCCCAGGGCTACCACGCGGCCGCGATGGACGACATCGCCGAGCGGGCCGGGGTCAGCAAGCCGGTGCTGTACCAGCACTTCCCGGGCAAGCTCGAGCTCTACCTCGCGCTGCTGGACAAGCACTGCGACGCCCTGGTCGACGGCACCCGCGCCGCGCTGGAGGCGACCACCGACAACAAGCAGCGCGTCGCCGCGACCATGGAGGCGTACTTCCACTACGTCTCCAGCGAGTCCGGCGCGTTCCGGCTGGTGTTCGAGTCGGACCTGACCAACGACCCGGCGGTCCGCGAGCGGGTGGAGCGCGCCACCGACCTGAGCGCCACGCTGGTCTCCAAGGTGATCGCCGAGGACACCGACCTGCCGGAGGCGGAGGCCAAGCTGCTGGCCGTCGGCGTCTGCGGGATGGCCCAGATCACCGCCCGCTACTGGCTCTCGCAGGACGCCGAGATCCCCAGCGAGGAGGCGGTCCGGCTGGTCGCCAGCCTGGCCTGGCGCGGCCTGAAGGGCTTCCCGATGCACCCCGCGCAGGACGGCGTCGCCCAGCCCGGCGAGTGACCGCCCGGCCGCCGCGGAATCAGCCCTGAGCGGAGCGCCCCCGGACCTTCACCGCCGAGCCGCCCCGCTGCCTTAAGGTGAGCCCGTACGGCGCGCCCGTCCGCGAACAGCGGTTCGAGCGCGTGCTGCCAGCTACCGGAGGGACGGAAGCCGTGGAGGTCAAGATCGGCGTGCAGAACGCGAACCGGGAGATCGTCCTGGAGAGCGCGCAAACTGCCGAAGAGGTCGCGGACGCGGTCGCCAAGGCCCTGGACGGCACGGCGAAGCTCTTCTCGCTGGCCGACGAGCACGGCCGCCGGGTGCTCATCCCGGCCGACCGTCTCGCCTACGTGGAGATCGGCGAGCCGAGCATCCGCAAGGTCGGCTTCGGCACGCTCTGAGCCTGCTCGACCGGTGCCCCGTTCCCCCGCCGGGGGGACGGGGCACCGTGCTGTCCGCCTGCTCCGCGTACGAGGGGCCGGCGGCGGGTATGGCGTGGGTGCCGCATCCTCGCACCCCCGGGAGGCAGTCCGATGCTCTGGGAGACGACCGCCTTCGTCCTGATCGGCCTGGCCGTCGGCGCGGCCGCGCTGCGGCTGTTCCCGGACCTGTTCCCCGGCCCGCGGGCGCTGACCGTCGGCACCGCACTGGTCGCCGCCGTGCTGGCCGGCCGGCTCTCGCACTACGTGCTGGACGGGAACGCGCCCGTGGTGCAACTGCTGATCTCGGCCCTGGTGTCGGCGCTGCTGGTGTCGGTACCGGCCCGCCCGGACCTGGCCCCGCACCCGCGCGGCCGGCACCGGCACGGCCGGCGGGTCGGGCACGGCCGGCGGGTCGGGCACGGCTAGCGGGTCAGGCCCGGCCGACGCGCGCCAGGAGGCCAGGGTGGGTCAGGAGGCCAGACCCAGCGCGGCCATCCGGCGGGTGTGCGACTCGGTGATCCGGTTGAACATCTTGCCGACCTCGACCAGGTCGAAGCCCGCCACCTGGGCGCCGCCGACCAGCAGGTTGGAGAGCGCGTCCCGCTCGGCGACCACCCGCTGGGCCTGGCTGAGTGCCTCGCCCATCAGCCGCCGGCCCCACAGGGCGAGCCGTCCGCCGACCCGCGGGTCCTCGGCGATCGCCTGCCGCACCCGGTCCACCGCGAACTGGGCGTGCCCGGTGTCGGACATCACGCTCAGCACCAGCTCCCGGGTGTCGTCGTCCAGCCGGACCGCCACCTCGCGGTAGAAGTCGGTGGCGATGGAGTCGCCGACGTACGCCTTGACCAGGCCCTCCAGCCAGTCCGAGGGCGCGGTCATCCGGTGGAAGGCCTCCAGCGGCTCCACGAACGGGTCCATCACCTCGGTCGGGTCGGCGCCCACCTCGGCCAGCCGGTCGTGCAGCAGCTGGTAGTGCTGGAACTCGGCGGAGGCCATCCGGGCCAGTGCGGCCTTGTCCTCGATCCCGGGCGCGAACTTGGCGTCCTCGGCCAGCCGTTCGAAGGCGCTCAGCTCGCCGTAGGCCAGCGCGCCCAGCAGGTCGAGCACCGCCGCGCGGTACTGCGGGTCGGCCGCCCGGGCCTCCCAGCTGCCGATCGAGTCGGGGACGGCGTCGCCAGATTCCTGAGTCTCCATGGCACAGACCTTAGTGGCCCGTACCCGCCCGAGGCCCGGCCGGACCTGCTCCGCCACCCGGGCGGGGCCGGTCGGAGTAGTACCCGTCACGTGTTCGAGTCGTCGCTTGACTGTATGGTGGTACCGAGGCCAGGTGTAGGCGCGGCCCGTCCGTTCAATCGGCAGGCCGCGCAGTCGTGCCCCGGCGGCATCAGCCGCCCGGTACGAAACACACCCGGCGCTCACGTACGCGGATGCCCGGTCGGAGACCCGATCGGCTCCGACCTGGCCCGAGCCTCGGGCCCAGGCACCGCATCAGGCCGAGCGAGGGCCGCCGCGAACCGCGCCAGGAGCGCCGGGCCGCGCGACCCCCTCACGGGACACCCTCCCCCGCGCCGCCCGCCCGACGCGCCCCGGTTCGGGGCTGCCCGGGTACGGCAGGACGCGCTCGGACTCGGCCCTCCACATGGAAGAGGCAGCACCCTGTCCACCACCGCTGAACCCACCAAGACCACTTTCCGGGAACTCGGGATCCTCCCGGAGACGGCCGAGGCCCTGGAGGCCGTCGGCATCGTCCACCCGTTCCCGATCCAGGAGATGACCCTGCCGGTCGCGCTGACCGGCCACGACGTCATCGGCCAGGCCAAGACCGGCACCGGCAAGACCCTCGGCTTCGGCCTCCCGCTGATCGAGCGGGTCGTCGTGCAGGCCGACGTGGCGGCCGGCCGGGCCACCGCGGAGCAGCTCACCGAGAGCCCGCAGGCGCTCATCGTGGTGCCCACCCGCGAGCTGTGCACCCAGGTCACCAACGACCTGCAGACCGCCGGCAAGGTCCGAAACGTCCGCGTCCTCGCCGTCTACGGCGGCCGGGCGTACGAGCCGCAGGTCGAGGCGCTGAAGAAGGGCGTCGACATCGTCGTCGGCACCCCCGGCCGCCTGCTCGACCTGGCCGGGCAGCGCAAGCTCGACCTCTCGCAGGTCCGCGCGCTGGTCCTGGACGAGGCCGACGAGATGCTCGACCTGGGCTTCCTGCCGGACGTCGAGAAGATCATCACCATGCTGCCCGCCAAGCGGCAGACCCTACTCTTCTCCGCCACCATGCCCGGCCAGGTCATCTCGCTGGCCCGCCGGTACATGAGCCAGCCCACCCACATCCGCGCCGCGGCGCCGGACGACACCGGCGCCACCGTCGCCAACATCGAGCAGCACGTCTTCCGTGCGCACTCGCTCGACAAGGTCGAGATGGTCTCGCGCATCCTGCAGGCCGACGGCCGCGGGCTGGCGATGATCTTCTGCCGCACCAAGCGCACCGCCGCCGACGTCGCCGAGCAGCTGACCAAGCGCGGCTTCGCGGCCGGCGCCGTCCACGGCGACCTCGGGCAGGGCGCCCGCGAGCAGGCGCTGCGCGCCTTCCGCAACGGCAAGGTCGACGTGCTGGTCTGCACCGACGTCGCCGCCCGTGGCATCGACGTCGAGGGCGTCACGCACGTCATCAACTACCAGTGCACCGACGACGAGAAGACCTACCTGCACCGGGTCGGCCGCACCGGCCGCGCCGGCGCGTCCGGTACCGCCGTCACCCTGGTCGACTGGGACGACATCCCGCGCTGGCAGCTGATCAACAAGGCGCTGGACCTGCCGTTCAACGAGCCGGAGGAGACCTACTCCAGCTCGCCGCACCTCTACGAGCTGCTGCGCATCGCGCCGGGCACCAAGGGCATCCTGCCCCGCTCCGAGCGCACCCGGGCCGGCCTGGCCGCCGAAGAGGTCGAGGACCTCGGCGAGACCGGTCAGCGCAACGCCCGCAGCAGCAGCGGGACCGGCGGCGGCAACGGCCGCGGTCGGCGCGGCGGGGCTCCCGAGACCCCGGCGCCCGCCGAGCGTCCGGCCCGCAAGGCGCGCGAGCGGCGCCGCACCCGCAGCGGCGGCCTCGCCCCCGCCGGCGAGCTGACCGCCGAGACCACCGCCGTCCCCGTGGACGCCCCCGCCGACGCCCGGAGCCCGCGCAAGCGCAGCCGCAACCGCCGGTCCGGCGCTGCCGCGGTGGAGGCGGTGGCGGTCGACACCGTGACCGTCGAGGCTCCGGCCGCCCCGGTCGCCCCGGCTGTCGAGACCGTCGAGGACACGGCCGCCCGCTCCCCGCGCAAGCGCACCCGCCGTGGCGGCGGCGCCCAGCCGGTGACCGAGGCCGTGGCCGAGACCGCGGTCGTCACCGCGACCGAGACCGCGACCGAGACCGCGACCGAGACCGTGGCCGAGACCGTCGAGGCCCCGGCCGCGCCGGTCGCGACCGCCGACGCCCCGGTGTCGTCCCGCGTCCCGCAGCGCCGCCCGGTCCGCAAGCCGATCACCTCGCTGGTCGACGAGCCGTCGGTCCGGACCCCGGACGAGGCCCCGGCCCGGACCCCGCGCAAGCGCACCGCCCGCAAGGCGGACGTCTCCCCGGTGGAGGAGACCGTGGTGACCGAGGCTCCGGCCGAGGCTCCCGCGGCGCGCGTCCCGCAGAAGCGTCCGGCCCGCAAGCCGGTCGCCGCGCCGGTCGACGAGACCCCGGTGTCCGAGGCCGCCGTCGAGGCCCCGGCCCCGCGCAGGCGCGCGGTCCGCAAGGCCACCACCTCCGTGGTGGAGACCCCGGCCGCGCCCGTCGACGAAACCCCCGTGGCCGAGGCCGCCGCCACCGTCGAGGCCCCCGCCCCGCGCAGGCGCGCCGTCCGGAAGGCGACCACCTCCGTGGTGGAGACCCCGGCCGAGCCGGTGGAGACCGAGGTCGCCCCGGCCCCGCGCAAGCGGGCCACCCGGAAGGCCGCCGCGCCCGTCACCGACGCCGCCCCGGCGGCGGACGAGGCGGTCCCGGCGCCGCGCAAGCGCACCGCCCGCAAGGCGGCCGCCGCCGCACCGGTCGAGGCCGACGCCGAGACCGCCCCGGCTCCGCGCAAGCGTGCCGTCCGCAAGGCGACCACCACCGACGAGCCGGCGGCCCCGCGCAAGCGGGCCACCCGGAAGACCGCCGCCGCGGCCGAGTCCTCCGCCGAGGAGATCCCGGCCCCGCGACGCACCCGCAAGGCCGTCGAGCAGTAACCCGCACCACCCCGACCGGGGAGGGCCCGACCACCACGTCGGCCCTCCCCGTCGGCATTCCCGCCCCCGGGGCACCCCCGCCACACCACCTCCGACATCCGCCCCCACCACACCACCTCCGCCGCCCGTCCCCCGATCGCCCCACCCCCGCCCAGCCGCTCGCCATCCCCGCCCCGCCACACCACCTCCCGTCTCCGCCCCCCACTCCCCCACCCCGCCGTGCCCCTCACCCTCACCGCGCCACGCCACCTCCCATCTCCGCCCCCGGCTCCCCCACCCCCTACTGTTGGCCTCGGGTTTCGGGCGATCTGAGAGGTGCCGGGCATGAGTACGCCGCCGTTCCTGACCTTGCCGGAGTGCGCGCGGGCGGTCCGCCTCGCGGGGTGGGCCGCGTTGTGGGCGGAGCCGACGGGGCCGGTCGCCGGGACGGCGTTGCTGGTGCCGGGGTTCACCGGCAGCAAGGAGGACTTCGTCGCCCTGCTGGAGCCGCTGGCCGACGCGGGCTTCCGGATCGTCGCCGTGGACCAGCGCGGCCAGTACGAGACCGGCGGCCCCGACGACCCGTCGGCCTACGCGACCGCGGCCCTCGGCGCGGACGTCCACGCCCTGACCGCCGAGATCCTCCGCCGTACCGGGGACGAGGCGATCCACCTGCTCGGCCACTCCTTCGGCGGCCACGTGGTCCGCGAGGCGGTGCTGCAGGACGCCCGCCCGTGGCGCTCGCTGACGCTGCTGTCGACCGGCCCGGCCGCGATCGATCCCTCGGAGGCGGCCCGTACGAAGCTGCTGCTGGACGCCCTGGAGTCGATGGACCTGGAGTCGATCTGGCAGGTGATGCAGCAGCTGGACGAGGGCAAGAACCCGCCGCCGAGCCGCGCGGTGGCGGAGTTCCTGCACCGGCGCTGGCTGGCGAACGTCCCGCAGTCGCTGAAGACCACCGGCGCGCATCTGGTCTCCGCCCAGGACCGGGTGGACGAGCTGGCCGCGGTCGGCCTTCGGACCCACGTGGTCTCCGGCACGCAGGACTATGCCTGGCCGGTGCCGGAGCAGTCCGCGATGGCGGAGCGCCTGCACGCCCGTCGCACGGTGGTGGCCGGCGCCGGCCACTCGCCGAACGCCGAACGCCCGGCCGAGACCGCCGCCGCGCTGGCCGCCTTCTGGACCGCCTGACCCGGGACACACCCCGCCGCGGGCCCGCTTCGGCCCCAACCACCGCCCCTTGCAGGCTTACTGACGTCCACTCAGAAGTCGGCCGGGGTTTTCACGCGACACCGATCGTTAGGTCGGGTAATATTTGATTCTGTCCGGGATCACCACACCCTCCGTCGGTCGCACCCTCCGGCCGCCGAAACCACGGATTTACGGGCGGGCAACCGCCCGTTAGCAGCGTCGCGGCACTGTGGACGAATGAGGCACCGTCGCCTCCCTCCAGTGCCACAAGGGGAGTGCCACCAAGGCAGTCCTGCCCGAGAGTAGGGGGAGCGACAGGGGTGTCAGTACCTGACGTCCGACTCAACCAGTGCCGGCGAGCCATCGGGAGATGGCCGACCGTCGGCCGAGTCCGCCTCGGATACCGAGGTCGGGAAGGGAGAGGCCCATGCGTTTCGAGATCCTTCGCCTGGATCACGCGGGAGCGGAGACCGATCGGCTGATCGCCGACGCGGAGACCGTCTCCGAATATGTGAAGGCCGCCGCGCTCACCGGTGAACGCCTGTACATCCGGCCGTGCAAGGCCGTGTGAGCGGAAGCGGACCGGCCGCCGCGCCGTCCGACGTTCCGATACCCGGCTGACGCCCCGTCACCGCAGGGAGAACCCTGGGATGGCGGGGCGTCAGTGTGTTCGGATCCGCCCGCGCGTGTTCGCATGATCCGACCTGCGGGGGTTTGACGCCGCCCCGCTGGGGACATCACCCAAGCCGGGCCCGGGCTGGCGCCGGGGGCGGCTCGCGACGCACCCCTTACGGGTGATCGTCCTTGACGCGGCAGTCCGGAGGGAGGACCGTTGTCGGTTATGAGGGGCGAGCCAAGCTGCCCGAGGTGCGCCGGTCGGGTCCGCGCCCCCGGTCTCTTCTCCGACACCTGGCAATGCGACCAGCACGGTGCCGTGTACCCGATGCAGCCCGTGCTGCCCCCGAGCGTCGAGGCGTTGAACGTCGCGGTGAACCGTTCGCAGGTGCCGGTCTGGCTGCCCTGGCCGCTGCCGGTGGGCTGGCTGTTCACCGGGATCGCGCACGCCGGCGACGACCTGTCGGGCGCCCGGGCGACGGCGGTGGCCTGCTCCGGCCCGGCTCCGCTCGGCGGTTTCGGTGAACTGGTCCTGGTGGCCGAGGAGTTGGGCGTCGGCCTGGGCGCGCGCTACGCGGGCCTGGACGGTCCCGACCCGGGCGAGTCGGTGGCCCTGTACAAGCCGGCCGACGCCAAGCTGATGGCCGCGGGCCGGCCGACCCCGATGTTCCACGTGCCGCAGGCACCGGACGACCGCGCGGTCTACGTGGGCGAGGCGCGCGGCCTGTGGCTGTGGGCGATCGCCTGGCCCGAGCAGTCGGCCCTGCTGATGCACGACGAACTGGTGTTGACCGACCTCCGTGACGCGGGCGCCGAACTCGGCCTGCTCCCCTGCGGAGCGCTCTCCCCCCGCCTGCTCGGCTGAGGCCCGCGGGCGGCTCCCTATCCTGGGCGGCATGCGTATCGATCTGCACGCCCACAGCAATGCCTCGGACGGCACCGACTCCCCGGCCGAGCTGGTCGCCAACGCGGTGGCCGCGGGGCTGGACGTGGTGGCGCTGACCGACCACGACACGGTGGCCGGGTACGGCGAGGCGGCCGCGGCGGTGGCCGGGACGGGGCTGACCCTGGTGCCGGGCGCCGAACTCTCCTGCCACGTCGGCGGGATCAGCCTGCACCTGCTGGCGTACCTGTTCGACCCGACGGAGCCGGAGTTCGCGGCGGAGCGCGAGCTGGTGCGCACCGACCGGTTCCGGCGCGGCCGGGCGATCGTGGAGCGCTGCCGGGAGCTGGGCGCGCCGATCAGCTGGGAGCAGGTGCAGCGGATCGCCGGGGCGGGCTCGGTGGGCCGTCCGCACATCGCCTCGGCGCTGGTGGAGGCCGGCGTGGTGGCGACCGTCTCGGACGCGTTCACCGCGGAGTGGCTGGCCAACGGCGGCCGGGCGGACGTCCGCAAGCACGAGACCGATCCGACGGTGGCGGTGCGGCTGGTGCGGGCGGCGGGCGGGGTGCCGGTGTTCGCGCACCCGGGGGCGGCGAAGCGCGGGGAGACCGTGTCGGACCAGGTGATCGCGGACCTGGCGGCGGCCGGCCTGGGCGGCCTGGAGGTGGACCACACCGACCACGACGAGGAGACCCGGGCGCACCTGCGCGGCCTCGCTGCGGAGCTGGGCCTGCTGGTGACCGGGTCGAGCGACTACCACGGCAGCCGCAAGACGGTCCGGCTGGGCGAGTACACCACCGACCCGGCGGTGTACGAGGCGCTGGTGGCGCAGGCGACGGGGGCGAAGCCGATCACCGGGTGACCCGTTCGGCGCGTCCCCCGTCCGCGGGCGGCCGGGGCGCGCACAATGCCCGGTATGGGCGGCTTCGCGGACGGCAAGGTCTTCGGATCGCTGTTCGTCACGCTGTTCGTGATCATGGATCCGCCGGGCACCATCCCGATCTTCCTGGCGCTCACCTCGGGGCGCGCGCACCGGGTGCAGCGCCGGATGGCCTGGCAGGCCGCGGCGGTGGCGCTCGGGGTGATCACCTGCTTCGGACTGTTCGGGCAGCAGATCCTCAGCTACCTGCACGTCTCGATCCCGGCGCTGCAGGTCTCCGGCGGGATCCTGCTGCTGCTGATCGCGCTGGACCTGCTGACCGGGAAGATCGAGGAACCGACCCAGACCAAGGACGTCAACGTGGCGCTGGTGCCGCTGGGCACCCCGCTGCTGGCGGGGCCCGGGGCGATCGTCGCGGTGATCCTGGCGGTGCAGCAGGCCGACGGCTCGGCGCAGTACGTGGCGGTGTGGTCGGCGATCGTGGCGATCCACGTGGTGCTCTGGCTGACCATGCGCTTCTCGCTGGTGATCATCCGGGTGATCAAGGAGGGCGGCGTGGTGCTGATCACCCGGCTGTCCGGCCTGCTGCTGTCGGCGATCGCGGTGCAGCTGGTGGCCAGCGGGGTGTTCGGCTTCATCGACGCCTACCCCGCGCAGGGCTGACGGAGCGTCAGTCCAGCGGGACGCCGCGGCGCTGCGGGTCGCGCAGGTCGGTGCCCTGCTGCAGCCAGCGCTCCTCCAGGGCGGCGGCGCCCTGGACCCGCTTGAAGGCGGCCTCGTTGGGGGTCATCGGCAGCAGCGGCAGGAAGCGGACCGGGTCGGCGGGGGCGGGCAGGTCGAGGTCCTCCACCAGGCCGCCGGGCTCGGCGGCCAGCACCGAGGTGAACGGGGCGCCGGCCCACAGCGGGGAGCCCAGGTCGAGCGAGCCGCCGGGGGCCACCACCAGGCCCTCCACCTGCGGGCTGGCGGCGAAGACGGCGAGCGCCTTGTGCGCCTCGTCGCGGCCGCCGCGGACGGTGAGCACCAGTTCGACCCGCGGGCCGCGGACCGGGTCGGCGACCGGGGCGGCGGGGTCGGCCATCGGCGCGGCGGACATCCCGAGGGTGGCGTAGCGGACCAGGCCGTCGGCGTCCGGGCCGAAGCGCAGCACCTCGATCCGGTCCGCGCCGAGGAAGGTCACCGCGGCCCGGCCGGTGGGTTCGCCGAAGGTGGTGATCAGCCGCGCCTCGACGGCGGTGAGCACGTCCTGGCGGGTGGGGCCGGAGCCGGCGTCCGGGTCGGAGAAGTCGCCGAAGAGCGGGAAGTCGTGCGCCATGACGCGACCTTAGCGCGATCTTTACCGAGGAGTTGGCCCACCCGGGGGCCTCGGCGGGGCAGGAACCGTTAATATGGGCGGCTGGCCTTGTGAACACCAACCAGGGCCCAACGGCCCGCCCGGGGCCCCGGCGTGGAGGAGGTGGTCACGGTGGATAGCAGTCGACCATGCAGTACCGGCAGCTCTCCCTCGGCCACCCGGCTCCGCCGTCACTTCGGCTGAACCAGGCACCCGCGCAGCGTCGCGCCACGGCCCGGGAGAGCACCTTCCCCGGAGTCCGCACCTCGAAACACCGTACGCCAGCGGCGTTTTGACGATCCATCGGCTCCGGCGCCCACCGGTGTTTCCCACCGCCGCGCCCCCCACCCGCCGGGGCGCGCCGGTCCGGCCCTAGGAGCCTGCGCCATGTCGATGATGAACAACCTGCGCGCCGCCGTCGTCCGTCCCGCCCGCCGCCGTGCCGACGACGCGGGCTACCCGCTGCACCCCGGCCACACCCCGTCCGCCGTGGTCGACTGCGCGGTCTACCACGAGGGCAAGCGGGCCGGGGAGAGCTGCAGCCCGCGCGAGGCCGCCCGCCAGGTGAAGGCCGCGCAGGCGGCCGGGCCCGGCTCGTTCAGCTGGATCGGGCTGCACGAGCCGACCGAGGCCGAGTTCGAGGGCATCGCGCAGCGCTTCGGCCTGCACCCGCTGGCGGTGGAGGACGCGGTGCACGCGCACCAGCGCCCGAAGGTCGAGCGGTACGACGGCATGCTGTTCGCGGTCTTCAAGACGGTGCGCTACGTCGAGCACGAGCAGCTCACCCCGACCAGCGAGGTGGTGGAGACCGGCGAGCTGATGGTCTTCGCCGGGGCGGACTTCGTGATCACCGTCCGGCACGGCGCGCACTCCTCGCTGCGCGAGCTGCGCCACCGCCTGGAGGCCGACGCCGAGGGCACCGGCCTGCTCGCCATGGGCCCGGCCGCGGTGCTGCACGCCATCGCCGACCACGTGGTCGACAACTACCTGGTGGTCGCCGACCGGTTGCAGAACGACGTCGACGAGATCGAGTACGACGTCTTCGCCAACAAGGGCGGGCGCGGCGCCGACGTCGGCCGGGTGTACCAGCTCAAGCGCGAGGTGCTGGAGTTCAAGCGCGCCGTCACCCCGCTGCTGCGCCCGATGGTGCAGCTCTCCGAGCCGCTGCAGCGGCTGGTCGACCCGGAGATCCAGAAGTACTTCCGGGACGTCGCCGACCACCTGGCCCGGGTCGCCGAGCAGGTGCAGGGCTTCGACGAGCTGCTCAACTCGCTGCTCCAGGCCAACCTGGCGCAGGTCTCGGTGGCCCAGAACGAGGACATGCGCAAGATCACCGCCTGGGCGGCCATCTTCGCCGTCCCGACCATGATCACCGGCGTCTACGGCATGAACTTCGAGAACATGCCCGAGCTGCGCTGGACGTACGGCTACCCGACCGTGCTCGGCGTGATCGCCGTCATCTGCGTCGGCATGTACCGCGGTTTCCGCCGCAACGGCTGGCTCTGACGCCCGCGCCCCGACGGGGCGTCAGCGCCGCCCGGCGCGGGCCACCAGCACCAGGCCCGCGAGGATCAGGCCGACCGCCGGGTAGGCGGCGGCCGGCGGCCACTGGCCCAGCCACACGGCCGCGATCAGCGCCGCGCCCGGGGTCTCCAGCAGGATCGCCGTCGAGGTGACCGAGGGGCCCAGGGTGCGCACCACCCGGTTGCTCAGCGAGTGCCCGAGCAGCTGGGCGGCCACCATCAGCAGGAAGATCTGCCACCACACCCCGGCGGACCAGCCGGCCATCGAGGTGCCGGTCAGCAGACACACCGTCAGCAGCGCCACCGCGCAGGTCGCGTAGCAGACCAGGGTGTACGCGGTGGTCGACACCGTCCGGCGCACCTCCGCGCCCAGCAGCATGTACCCGGCCGCCGCGGCGCCCGCGCCCAGCGCCAGCGCGTCGCCGAGCAGCGCCCGCGGCGACACCGACAGGTCGACGCCGGTCAGCACCAGCACCCCGGCGAACGCCAGGCCGGTACCCAGCCACACCATCCGCGGCGCGCGGACGCCGAACAGCCGCATCAGCAGGATCGTCCACAACGGCGTGGTGGTGACCAGCGCCGTCGCCGAAGCCACCGAGGTCATCCGCAGGCTCGGCATCCACAGCGCGAAGTGCAGCGCCAGCAGCACGCCGGCCGCCATCGCCAGCAGCAGCGCGCGACGCGGGATCGCCCGCAGCTCCGCCGGGTGCCGCACCAGCGCGTACGGGCCGAGCACCGCCACCGACATGGCGTTGCGCCAGAACGCGATCGCCAGCGCCGGCGCGGCGGTGGCGCTGATCAGCGGGGCCGACAGCGAGATCCCGCCGATCGACACCGCGAGCAGCAACAGGTCGGTGCGCGGCAGTCGGGGCCGCTCGACGGGGGTGGCGAGGGTGGTCGCAGGTGCGGTGGTGGCGGGCCGGGCGGCGGGCACGGCTCTCCTTACGGTGCTCTGGCGGTACGGGAGGCCCCCCTACGGTAAGGGCTGTCCGCCACCGACGGCACTGTCGTCCCGGGGGATGGGACCGGCCGCGGACACCCAGGCCGTACGCTGTCCGCCATGGAGCGTACGACGGCCGCGAGCGCGGCAGACTTCCTCGACCGGGCACTGGTGGAAGAGGCCGCCAAGAAGTCCGGCCTGTTGTGGGTCCAGCCCGCCGGGGAGCCGTCCGCCCGCCCGCTCTGGCACGCCTGGCACGACGGCGCGGTGGTCGTGGTCGGCGACGGCGCCGAGCAGCCCCTGCACGGCCTCACCGCCGGCTCCACCGCCGCGGTGACGCTGCGCAGCAAGGACAAGTGGGGCCGCCTGGTCGCCTTCACCGCGACCGTCACCGCCGTCGACCCCGGCACCGCCGGCTGGGACGGCGCCGTCGAGGAGCTCAAGGGCAAGCGCCTGAACGCCCCCGACACCGACACCATCACCGACCGCTGGTCCCGCGAGTGCCGCGTCCTGCGCCTGACCCCCACCGGCCCGCTCACGCCCCTCCCCGAGGACTCGCTCGCCGCCGCCCCCATGCCCACCCCGGTGACGACCCGTCAGCCCATCCCGGCCGGCCTCCCGAAACTCCTCTTCAAGAAGCGCAAGCGCTAGCCCTCGCGGGCCGCGAGCCCTCCGCTCCGCGCGAGCCGCATCCCGCCCCGTCGGCCCCGCTCCGCGCGAGCCCCTGGCGTCATGCTCTCCGTCCCGTTCCCCTTCCCCTGCCTCCCCTTCCCGTCCCGCTCCCGCGCGAGCCGCAGGCTCCACACTCGCCCCGCCCGCTAGATTTGTCGGGTTAAGTCCGTTTTGGGAGGAGCTGCCGTGGCGGGGCCGGGAAGTCGGGTGTTCATCTCGCACCTCTCCGGGGTGGCCGTCTTCGACCCGAACGGCGACCAGGTCGGGCGGGTGCGGGACGTCGTGGTGACGCTGCGGCTGGGCGGCCGGCCCCCGCGGGTGCTGGGGCTGGTGATCGAGGTGATCGGGCGGCGCCGGATCTTCCTGCCGATGACCCGGGTGACCAGCATGGAGTCCGGGCAGGTGCTGAGCACCGGCCTGCTGAACATGCGCCGCTTCGAGCAGCGCCCGTCCGAGACCCTGGTCCTCGCCGAACTGCTGGACCGCACCGTCACCCGCACCAAGACCGCGGACGAGGTGACCGTCCTGGACGTCGCCATGGTGCAGACCCGGCTGCGCGAGTGGGAGATCGACCGGGTCTTCGTCCAGGTCGGCCGGCCCGGGCGGCTGCGCAAGGGCAAGGGCGAGCAGCTGCTGCTGGACTGGTCCGCCGTCACCGGCTTCTCGCTCACCGAGGAGGGCCAGGGCGCCGCCAACCTGCTCGCCACCTTCGAGCAGCTGCGCCCCGCCGACCTCGCCAACGTGATGCACCACCTGTCGTCCAAGCGCCGCGCCGAGGTCGCCGCCGCCCTCGACGACGACCGGCTGGCGGACGTCCTGGAGGAGCTGCCCGAGGACGACCAGGTGGAGATCATCGGCAAGCTGCAGGAGGAACGGGCCGCCGACATCCTGGAGGCGATGGACCCGGACGACGCCGCCGACCTGCTCTCCGACCTGCCCGCCGAGGACGCCGAACGGCTGCTGCGCCTGATGGAGCCGGAGGACGCCGAGGAGATGCGCCGCCTGCTCTCCTACGAGGAGGACACCGCGGGCGGCCTGATGACCACCGAGCCGATCGTGCTGGAGCCGGACGCGACCGTCGCCGAGGCACTGGCCCGGGTGCGGATCGCCGACACCAAGCCCGCGCTGGCCGCCCAGGTGTACGTCTGCCGGCCGCCCAACGAGACCCCGACCGGCACCTACCTCGGCACCGTGCACTTCCAACGCCTGCTCCGGGAGCCGCCGTTCACCCTGGTCGGCGCGCTGGTCGACGACGACCTCGACCCGCTGCCGCCGAACACCCCGCTGCCGCTGATCACCAGCTACCTGGCGACGTACAACATGGTGGCCGCCGCCGTGGTCGACGAGGGCGACCACCTGCTCGGCGCGGTCACCGTCGACGACGTGCTCGACCACCTGCTGCCCGAGGACTGGCGCGAGGGCGCGGTGCACGGCATCGCCGCCCGCGGCGACGTGCCGGACGACGAGACGAGCGGAGTACCCGGTGGACAGTGACCGCAAGAAGCGCGAGGAGACGCCGCGCCAGCGCCTCCAGGGCGAGCTGCGGGAACTCCGCCAGCTGCGCGAACTGCGCTCCCGCGAACGCGGCCGGGATCGCGACCGCCGCGAGGAACGCGCGCCGTCCGGCCCCGCCCGCTCCCGCCTGGACCAGCCGCGCACCGCCCGCCCCGGCCTGATCACGCTGCCCGCCTGGGACCCGGAGGCGTTCGGCAAGCTGTCCGAGCGGATCGCCCGCTTCCTCGGCACCGGCCGCTTCATCGTCTGGATGTCGGTGGTCATCGTGGCGTGGGTGGTGTGGAACACCCTGCTGCCGGACACCGTGCACTTCGACGACTACCCGTTCATCTTCCTCACCCTGATGCTCTCCCTGCAGGCCTCGTACGCCGCCCCGCTGATCCTGCTCGCGCAGAACCGCCAAGACGACCGCGACCGCGTCAACATGGAGCAGGACCGGGCCCGCAGCGACCGCAACATCGCCGACACCGAGTACCTCACCCGCGAGGTCGCGGCGCTGCGCCAGGGCCTGGGCGAGGTGGCGACCCGCGACTTCATCCGCTCCGAACTGCAGTCGCTGCTCAAGGAGATCGAGGACCTCCGGGAGTCCGCCGACAGGTTGTGACCGGCGGCACGCTACCGGCGAGTCGGGCGCGGCGCGCCGCGCCGTACCATCAACACATGGCCAACGAGACAGAGGTGGCGGCCGGGGTGACGGAGCAGTCCGTCCGCGAGGCCCTGGCGACCGTCCACGATCCGGAGATCAACCGCCCGATCACCGACATCGGCATGGTGAAATCCGTCGAGATCGGCGACGGCGGCGCGGTGCAGGTCGCGGTGTACCTGACCGTCTCGGGCTGTCCGATGCGCGAGACGATCACCCAGCGGGTCACCGACGCGGTCTCCCGCGTCCCGGGGGTCACCTCGGTGGCCGTCGAGCTCGACGTGATGAGCGAGGAGCAGCGCCGCGAGCTGTCCACGCTGCTGCGCGGCGGCGCGCCCGAGCGGGAGATCCCGTTCGCCAAGCCCGGCACCCTGACCCGGGTCTACGCGGTCGCCTCCGGCAAGGGCGGCGTCGGCAAGTCCTCGGTGACGGTCAACCTGGCGGCCGCGCTGGCCGCCGACGGCCTGAAGGTCGCCGTGGTCGACGCCGACATCTACGGCCACAGCATCCCCCGGATGCTGGGCGTCGAGGGCCGGCCCACCCAGGTCCAGGACATGATCATGCCGCCGTCCGCGAACGGCGTGAAGGTCATCTCGATCGGCATGTTCACCCCGGGCAACGCGCCCGTCGTGTGGCGCGGACCGATGCTGCACCGCGCCCTGCAGCAGTTCCTCGCCGACGTCTACTGGGGCGACCTCGACGTCCTGCTGCTCGACCTGCCGCCGGGCACCGGCGACATCGCCATCTCGGTCGCCCAGCTGGTCCCCAACGCCGAGATCCTGATCGTCACCACCCCGCAGATGGCCGCCGCGGAGGTCGCCGAGCGGGCCGGCACGATCGCGCTGCAGACCCACCAGAAGATCGTCGGCGTGATCGAGAACATGTCGGGCATGCCCTGCCCGCACTGCGACGAGATGATCGACGTCTTCGGCACCGGCGGCGGCCAGACCGTCGCCGACGCCCTCACCCGCACCGTCGGCGCCACCGTCCCCGTCCTCGGCTCCATCCCGATCGACGTCCGCCTCCGCGAGGGCGGCGACGACGGCCGCCCGGTCGTCCTCTCCACCCCCGAATCCCCCGCCGCCGCCGCCCTCCGCACCATCGCCGGCAAGCTCTCCGGCCGCCAGCGCGGCCTCTCCGGCCTCTCCCTCGGCCTCACCCCGAAGAACAAGTTCTGATCCACCCGCCGACGGCCCCGGGACGTGTGTCCCGGGGCCGTCGCATGTGCGCGCACGCCTGGTCCGGTGGCCCGGTCACGGGGTCAGGAAGGCGGCCGTGGCGTCGTCGTGGGTCTTGGTGCGGGGCCAGCGGTGGTGGTGCGGGTCGGTGCGTTCGAGGGCGCGGGTGTGGTCGATGAGGGCCTGTGGGCCGGCCTCGCGGAGGAGGGTGAGCAGGCCGGGCCAGTCGTCGGTGGCGAAGTCGTCGACGGGGCGGGCGGCGCCGTCGGTGAGCAGGGCGGCGTGCCGGAGGTCGGTCCAGGGGGCGCTGCCGGTGCGGGCGTGGGCGGCGGCGTCCGGGTTGGCGGCGGCGACCCAGTAGCCGTCGGAGGTGTTCATCGCCTCGCGCTGGGCGGCGGTGAGCAGGGCACGCCGCTCGCCGGCCGGCAGACCTTCCAACCGCCCTGCCAGTTCAAAACGTTGACGTGTCGTCACCTCGGAGACCCGGTGGTCGGCGACCACCCGCAGGCCGTCCGCCAGGTCGAGCAGGACGGTGGAGTCGGCCAGCACCAGCCACTCCAGCCGCTCGCCGCGCCGCCGCACCACCGCGACGGTGGCGCTCGGCGTCATCGGGTCGCCGAGGTCGCAGCCGCCCGCGTGCAGCCCGGCCGTCTCCGCGAGCGCGTCGGCCAGACACTCCGTCAGTTCTGCGTCCCGCTCGGCGGCGTGGCGCAGCAGCCGCACGCCGAGCGACCGGACGAACCACCCCACCCCGTGCACGCAGCCGGTGGGGGTGCCCTCGGGCAGCCCGGCGCCGTCGAGGACCAGCACGGTGTCGGGCCCGGCGAGCGCGTAGTCCTCGTTGGGGTGGGCGGTGCCGGGGGCGGTGGCGAGCGAGATCTGCACGGGCGGACTCCGGAACCGGGGCGGGTGGGGACGCCGTCCACTCGGCATGGACAGACGAGCACAAGGATCCCTTGGCCTGGCCCTGGTGGGAATCTCGGCCCCGGTCATGCTCCTCAGCGCGGCTTTCACACTGGAGCTGGAGGGCCCGATGCAGACCCATCCTGGTTTCCAGGACAACGCCGCCGGGCCGGCCGTGCTGCTCCTGGTCCCGGGTCTGCTGATGCTGCTCGCCGGCGCCGTCCTCGCGCTGCGCGCGGGCGGCCGGGCCCGCCGCATCGCGGTCGCCGCGGTCGCCGTGCCGTTGCCGGCCTTCGGCGTCTTCCGGATGACGGTGCTGGCCCCGATGCTCGCCTGCGACGGCAGCCGGATCTCCGCCCAGGACGACGGCTCCTACGTCTGCACCGACCTCTAGCCGACCTCCGTACCAGCCGTACCAGCTGCACCGGCCCCGGCAGGTCTCAGCGCCCGTCGTACGCCGCGAGGTCGGAGACCGCCGTGAAGCCGACGCCGTACGCGGAGACCGAGCGGCCGTAGGCGCCGATCAGGACGCCGGGGGCCTCGCCGGCAAGCACCCAGCCGTACTCGGACTCGCGGTAGCGGAAGGGCTGCGGGAGGCCGTTGACGGGGAGGGTGAGGGAGGACCAGGCGGACCCTTCGAGGTCGTCGGCGAGGTCCCAGGCGAGGGCGGTCTGCTGGTCGAGCCAGTTCTGGCGCAGCGTGCGGTCGAGGTTGCCGGGCCAGGTGGCGGCGAGCAGTCCGGCGCCGGCCAGCCAGGCGGCGGAGGAGGCGGAGGTGGCTTCCAGGGTGCCGGTGTTGTCGGAGCTGCGGCGGCCGGGGCGGCGGGCGACGGTGACCACCACGGCGAAGCGGCGGTGGTCGCGGCTGTCGGGCTGCCGGGCGGGCTCGTCGCCGTGCCCGAGGGTGCCGTAGTCGGGGACGCCGCCCTCCACGCTGCCCGGGTGCTGGCCGGTGCCGACCTGGCCGAGCCAGCGGCGGCCGGTCCAGCCCTCGTCGAGGCCGTACCAGGGGAAGTCGGCGGCCCGGTAGGGGACGAGCGGGTCGGCCGGCTTGGCCTGGGCTCCCACCGGGCGCGTGGTGACGGTGCCTCCGGTGTTGTGCGTGGCGTCCACTGCGGGTCTCCTCGGCTGTGCGCTCCTGCCACGGGCGGGGCTCCATGGTGGCGCACCGCGGCCCCTCCGTCCGGCAATCCGGGCCCGACACGGCCGGGTGTGACCGACGGCACGGACGGACGGCACGGGTGCCGCCGTCCTGGGAGGTAGTCGCAACGATAGCGGCGGGAACGCGAACGCCCCGCCTGCTCGGGCGGGGCGTCGGAGTGCGGGGCGGGGCGCGTCAGGTGGCGTCCGGGTCGAACGGGGGGCGCTCGCCGGCCGCCAGGCTCGGGCTCGCGGCGCCGACCTTGATGAAGTCGGCGGGGGCCACCGAGGCGGTGGGCGTGGGCGTCGAGGACGGTGCGGGTTCCCCGTTCAGCGCCGACTTCAGGTCGACGCCGTCCTTGAGGTCCTTCAGCCCGAGCGGGTCCTCGCTGTCGCCGAGCAGCTGCTTGCGCACGAAGGTCTTCGGGTGCAGGTCCTCGAACTCGAAGTTCTGGAACTCCGGGCCGAGCTCGTTGCGGATGTCCTGCTTGGCGCTGTCCGCGAAGGAGCGCAGCTTGCGCACCAGCGCCATGGTGTCCTGGATCAGCTTGGGAAGCTTGTCCGGACCGAAGATCACGATGGCCATGACGAGGATCGTCAGGACCTCCAGTCCGCCTATGTCTCCGAACACCTGAACTCCCCAGCACCCGACAACGCTGAACCAAGAGTAAACGCGGGCGGCCGATCCGCGGCCTCCTGCTCATGAAGCCGTGGTGAAGACCACCCGGGCGACCGCCGTCCCAACGGGTCGGGCCGGTGAGGGCAGGCTAGCGCAGCAGTTGGCGCGGGTCACCGGTGGGCGACGGAGCCGGGCTGGCCTGCTGCCGGGCGGCGCGCATCGGGTAGTCCTGGACGTCGACCGGCTGCTGGGCGTTGACCGGGACGATCGCCCCGCCGACCGGGGTGATGGTGGTGGGCTGGCGGTTGGTGCCGGCCTGGCCGTTGGGGAGGCCGCCGACCCCGCCGAGGGTGACCGCGGCGACCGAGAACGCCCCGGCGGCGGCGAACACCAGGCGGCGTCCGCGCGGCGCGGCCGGGCGGACGGAGGGCAGCTCGCCGAGCGCGGCGGCCAGCGGACGCGGCATCGCGGCCGGGCGGCGCGCCCCGAAGGCCGGCCGGGAGCCGAACGGCCCGGCGGCCCGCGGATCGATCCCGGGTATCGGGGCCTCCGCCCCGAGCGCCCCGCCGCCGAAACCGGAGCCGGAGCCGAACGAGCCGCCGGTGAGCCGGCTGCCGCCGAACACCCCGCCGGACGCGCCCGGGCCGTCCGGACCGGAGTCCTCGTCGGGCAGCGCGGCGACGGCCATCAGACGGGCCATCAGGGCCGCCGACGGGCCGGGCGTGCCGGTGCCGGTCAGCATCCGCTTGACCGAGCGGGCCTCGTCCGCCTCCGCCAGGCAGTCCGGACAGGTGGCCAGGTGGGCCTGCACCCGCTCGCGGGCGTCATGGCCCAACTCGCCGTCCAGGTACGCCGAGAGGCGGTCGCCGAGATGGTGCTCCTCGGCGGCCGGCTCGACCGGACGGACCGTCACGGCGCGCAGCTCGGGCGCCGCCGGGGCCGGCTCGGCCCGGCGGGCGAGTGCCCACCGCGAGCGGCCGGTGGCGTCCGCGCGCTCGGGGGCGCGATCGTTCATGACCCCCTCCGGTCGCTGCCGCCGGGCTCCGCGCCGACCGGCACGGGCTCGACCGACCCGCCACGGCGGGAACGGCCCTCGGCGGTGTTCGGCGCCCGGTGCTTGAGGGCGGCCCGCAGGTGCGAGCGGCCACGGTGGATCCGGCTGCGGACGGTGCCCAGCTTCACCCCGAGGGTGGCGGCGATCTCCTCGTACGACAGTCCCTCGATGTCGCAGAGCACCACCGCGGCCCGGAACTCCGGGGCCAGGGTGTCCAGCGCCTGCTGGACGTCCGCGTCGAAGTGGGTGTCGCTGAAGTGCTGCGCCGGGCTGGGCTCGCGGCTGGCCAGGCGCTCCGCGGCGTCCTCGGCGAGCGAGTCGAAGCGGATCCGCTGGCGGCGGCGCACCATGTCCAGGAACAGGTTGGTGGTGATCCGGTGCAGCCAGCCCTCGAAGGTGCCGGGCGTGTAGGTGGAGAGCGAGCGGAACACCCGCACGAAGACCTCCTGCGTGAGGTCCTCGGCGTCGTGCTGGTTGCCCGTCAGCCGGTAGGCCAGGCGGTAGACCCGGGCGCTGTGCGCCTCGACGATCTCCTCCCAGCTGGGCGGCGTCCAGCCCTGCGCGTCAGGCCCCTCGGCGAAGGACGCGAGCGTGCCGGCGACCTCGGGCGCCGTGCCGTCGGCTGCGGTCGGCTCATCTAGGGGGGAGTGCACAGACTGGTTCATCACGGGCTTCGGCGTACGGGCCGACGTGGTGCCGCGGGAGTGCCGCTGCACAGGGACGTCGCCCTCGGCCACACCTCCTCGGTCGGCTCTTCTGCCCAGCAGAGCCACCACCATATCCACCTCACCTGTCAAGCCAGGATAAGAGCGGTCGAACAACCGCCTCCGCGGGCGGCCGCGCCACCCATGGAAGAACAACGGCCAGCCGTCGAACGCGGTTCCCGGGCGGCCAGTAGTCTGTCGGCTGGAATTGTCGACTTCCCCCGTCGGCACCTGCGCTCCGGAAGAGGCAGCCATCACCGAGTTCGGGCCCGAGCGAGCGGCGCTCGCCGACACCTACGTCGGCGAGGACGCGGTGCTGACCTACGCCCGGGCCCTCTCCGCCCGCACCGGGATACGCGCCATCGGCCCCAGCGGCGGCGCCGCGCTGCGGCTGCTCGCCGCCGCGCTCGACGCCAAGGCGGTCGCCGAGATCGGCACCGGCACCGGGGTGTCCGGCGTCTACCTGCTGCGCGGCATGCGGGCCGACGGCGTGCTCACCACCGTCGACTCCGAGCCGGTCCGCCAGCAGTACGCCCGCGAGGCCTACCTCGCTGCCGGTTTCGCCGCCAACCGCGCCCGCTTCATCCCCGGCCGCGCCCGCGAGGTGCTCCCCCGGCTCGCCGACGGCCAGTACGACCTGGTGTTCTGCGACGGCGACCCGGCCGAGTCGCGGTTCTACCTCGCCGAGTCGCTGCGCCTGCTCCGCCCGGGCGGCATGGTCTGCTTCGAAGGCGTCTTCCAGGAGGGCCGACTGGCCGAACCCCTGGTCGACGACCCGCAGACCCACGCGGTCCGCGAACTGGTCGCCGACATCCGGGAGAGCGACCTGCTGCTGACCGCACTGCTGCCGGTCAGCGACGGCCTGCTCTGCGCGGTCAAGCGCTGACCGCACCGCGGGAACCCCGGCCCGCACCGCCGGAACAGCACCGCGGGAACGCGGAACGGGCCCGGATCCCTGAGTGGGATCCGGGCCCGTCGCACACCTCCGGGCTGCGGAGGTGGAGGGCAGCAGCCAGAGGTCAGCCGCAGGCCTTCTTCAGCGCCTCGCCCAGCGCGTCGGCCTCGTCCGGCGTCAGCTCCACCACCAGGCGCCCGCCCCCTTCGAGCGGAACTCGCATGATGATGCCCCGCCCCTCTTTGGTGACCTCAAGCGGGCCGTCACCCGTCCGCGGCTTCATGGCCGCCATGCTCGTTCCCCTTCCTGCAACCGTTCAGGTACGCACCGGCAGTCCGTCCACCGCCGGCATCGAACGCATTGATCGGAAGCCATTATCCCGCATGCGACCGCTGGATGACCAACATCACTCTCTGCGCCAACCCGCTCCAAGCGGCCGCAAAGCGTCGATTACCTGCCGAAAGCGACACCGCGCCGCACTCCGACACGCCTGCTCGGGGTGCGGCAGCTCACACTTCGCCCGAACGGTACTCCCCCGCCGCGCCCGCCTCCGGCATGCTGACCCGCAGGGCCCGCCGACCACCCAGGCGGCCCCCCAGCAGCCCACCGCGACCCGGGAGCCCTCACCCATGTCCGACACCGTGCGCTACGAGCGCGACGGCGCCCTCGCCGTCCTCACCATCGACCGCGCCGACGCCATGAACGCCCTCGACGTCGCCACCAAGGTCGCCCTCCGGGACGCCGTCACCACCGCCGCCGAGGACCCCTCGGTCCGCGCCGTGCTGCTCACCGGCGCCGGCGACAAGGCCTTCTGCGTCGGCCAGGACCTCAAGGAGCACCTCGGCCTGCTCAAGCACCAGCAGGAGACCGGCGAAGGCGCCCTGCGCACCGTCGCCGAGCACTACAACCCGCTGGTCCGCGCCCTGGCCGGGATGCGCAAGCCGACCGTCGCCGCGGTCAACGGCATCGCCGCGGGCGCGGGCGCGTCGCTCGCCTTCGCCTGCGACTTCCGGATCCTCGCCGACACCGCGGGCTTCAACACGTCCTTCGCGGGCGTCGCCCTCACCGCGGACTCCGGCGCCTCCTGGACCCTCCCCCGGCTGGTCGGCCACGCCCGGGCCACCGAGCTGCTGATGCTCCCCCGCACCGTCCGCGCCGACGAGGCGCTCACCCTCGGCCTCGCCACCCGCATCGTCCCTGGTGCCGAACTCGCCGCCACCGCGCACGAGTTCGCCCTCACCCTGGCCAACGGTCCGACCGTCGCCTACGGCGCGATCAAGGAGTCGCTGGCCTACGGCGCCTCGCACTCCCTGGACGAGCTGCTGGACAAGGAGGACGAACTCCAGACCCTGGCCGGCAACAGCGAGGACCACCAGATCGCCGTCGACGCCTTCCTCGCGAAGCGCAAGCCGGACTTCGTGGGCCGCTAGGGCGGGTCTTCCGGATCACGGCGCCCGCCCGGCGTGATCCGGAAGACCCGCCCTGGGGCACCGGACGGAGCGCCGCGTCCCGCGAGGGGCGCGGGCTACCGGGCGTGGCAGTCGGCCAGGTGGTCGTTGACCAGTCCGCAGGCCTGCATCAGGGCGTAGGCCGTGGTCGGCCCGACGAAGCGGAACCCGTTCTTCTTCAGGTCCTTGGCCAGTGCCGTCGACTCCGGGGTCACCGCCGGCACGTCCGCGAGCGTCGCGGGTGCCGGACGGGCCGGGTCGCCCGCGTGGCGCCACACCAACTCGTCCAGCCCGACGCCGAGTTCGATCGCGGCCCGGGCGTTGGCGATGGTCGCCTCGATCTTCGCGCGGTTCCGGATGATCCCCGCGTCGCCGAGCAGCCGCTCGACGTCGGCCGGGCCGAACCGCGCCACCGCCTCGATCGAGAAGCCCGCGAACGCGGCCCGGAAGCCCTCCCGGCGGCGCAGGATCGTGATCCAGGAGAGGCCGGACTGGAAGGCCTCCAGCGAGATGCGTTCGAAGAGCGGCTGGTCCCCGTGCACCGGCCGGCCCCACTCGGTGTCGTGGTAGACCCGGTAGTCGTCCGTCGAGTCCCCCCACCCGCACCGTCGCAGCCCGTCGGCGCCGAGCACCGCGCCACTCACGTCCGGTCGCTCTTCTCGTCCTCGTCGGCCTCGGCCGCCGCCGGAGCGGGCGTGCCCGGCTTCTCGAGCACCGCGGTGAACGACTCCAGCCCGGGCAGCGGCTCGCCCCCGGCCACGCCGGACGCCTCGACGGAGCCGCGTACCGCGCCGACCGCCTCGAGTTCGGCGATCCGCTCGTCCCGGAGGGCGAGCTCGGCGCCGAGCCGGTCGAGGACGTCGTCCACCTCGTCCATCCGGTAGCCGCGCAGCGCCATCGGCAGGCGGAGCTCGTCGACGTCGGTGCGGCTGAGCGCACGGTCCTGCGGGAGACGGGCGGAGAGCCGGTCGTGTTCCGCCTCGGGGAGGGAACCGCCGCCACCCAACGCCACCAGCGCGGCGCCGCCGACGACCACGGCCATCGCAACCACGATCACCCAGAACACGAGCTGTCCTCCGTCAGTTCCCGGTCAGTTGCCGGTCGGCATCGGCCATGGGCGGGACCAAGGTGGGATCATGGTCCCCAGTAGGCCGGGGCCCATCATTGCACCCGGGGGCGCGGAGGAGGAGACACCGGTGGCACTACGCCTCGGCACGCGGGAGTTCGGTCCGGACGAACCGGTCATCATGGCCATCGTGAACCGCACTCCGGACTCCTTCTTCGACCAGGGTGCGACCTTCGCGGACGAGGCCGCGTTCGCCGCGGCGGACCGCGCGGTGGCCGAGGGCGCGGCGATCCTGGACATCGGCGGCGTGAAGGCCGGGCCCGGCGAGGAGGTCGGGGTGGAGGAGGAGCTGCGCCGCACCGTCCCGTTCGTGGCCGAGCTCCGCAAGCGCCACCCGGACGTGGTGATCAGCGTGGACACCTGGCGGCACGAGGTCGGCGAGGCGGTCTGCGAGGTCGGCGCGGACCTGCTGAACGACGCCTGGGGCGGCTGGGACCCGAAGCTGGCGGAGGTCGCGGGCCGGTACGGCGCGGGGCTGGTGTGCACGCACGCGGGCGGTGCGGAGCCGCGGACCCGTCCGCACCGGGTGGGGTACGAGGACGTGATGGCGGACATCCTGCGGGTGACCGTCGGGCTGGCCGAGCGGGCGCTGGAGCTGGGCGTGCGCCGGGACGGTCTGATCATCGACCCGGGCCACGACTTCGGGAAGAACACCCGGCACTCGCTGGAGGCCACCCGCCGGCTGCCGGAGATGACCGCGACCGGGTACCCGGTGCTGGTCTCGCTCTCCAACAAGGACTTCGTCGGCGAGACGCTGGACAAGCCGGTGCACGAGCGGCTGCTGGGCACCCTGGCGACCACCGCGGTCTCGGCCTGGCTGGGCGCGCAGGTCTACCGGGTGCACCAGGTGGCGGAGACCCGGCAGGTGCTCGACATGGTGGCGTCGATCCGCGGCACCCGTCCCCCGGCGGTGGCCCGCCGGGGGCTGGCGTAGCGGCCTGACGCCCGGTCGGCGGCGTTACGCGGGCGTGCCCTTGGGCGCGCGGCTGGCGTCCAGGATCTTCAGCACGTCGGCGATGTCGTCGGTGACGTGGAACAACTCCAGGTCCTGCGGGGCGGCCTTGCCCTGGGCGACCAGGGTGGACTTCAGCCACTCCACCAGGCCGCCCCAGTAGTCGGTGCCGAACAGGATCACCGGGAACCGGGTGACCTTCTTCGTCTGCACCAGGGTGAGCGCCTCGAACAGCTCGTCCAGCGTGCCGAGGCCGCCGGGGAGGACCACGAAGCCCTGCGCGTACTTCACGAACATCGTCTTGCGGACGAAGAAGTACCGGAAGTTCAGCCCGAGGTCGACGAACTCGTTCAGCCCCTGCTCGAACGGCAGCTCGATGCCGAGGCCGACGCTCAGGCCGCCCGCCTCGGAGGCGCCGCGGTTGGCGGCCTCCATCGCGCCGGGGCCGCCGCCGGTGATCACCGCGTAGCCGGCCTCGGCGAGGGCCCGGCCGATCGCCACGCCCGCGGCGTACTCCGGGGAGTCCACCGGGGTCCGGGCGGAGCCGAAGACGCTGACGGCGGACGGGAGTTCGGCCAGCGCGCCGAAGCCCTCGACGAACTCCGAGGTGATCCGCAGGACCCGCCACGGATCGGTGTGCAACCAGTCCGTGGGTCCCGTGGTGTCCAGCAGCCGCTGGTCGGTGGTGCTGGTCTCGACCTGGTCTCGGCGCAGCAGCACCGGGCCCTTGCGCTTCTCCGGCCACGGCTTCTTGCGCGCGGGCGCGGAGACTTCTTCCGGACCGTGTCCGTAGTACGGCTCATCTCCGTTGGCTGTCATGACGAAACCCTACGCCTGACGAGGCAACTTTCCGGGGAACACCGGGAAAAGCCGAAGCGGCCTATCGGGTCAGCCAGTCGCGCAGCCGCTTCTCGACGTCGGCGATCGCGCTGAGCGAGCAGTACTCGTCCCGCTTGTGCGCCAGGTTCGGGTCGCCGGGGCCGTAGTTGACCGCGGGGACGCCGAGCGCGGAGAACCGGGCCACGTCGGTCCAGCCGAACTTGGCCCGCGGTTCGCCGCCGACCGCGGCCAGGAAGGCCTGGGCGGCGGGCTGGGACAGGCCGGGCAGGGCGGCGGGCGAGACGTCGACCAGGTCGAGCTCGTAGCCGTCGAAGACCTCGTGCAGGTGGGCCTTCGCCTCCTCGACGCTGCGGTCGGGCGCGTAGCGGAAGTTGACGTGGATCCGGCACTCGTCGGGGATGACGTTGCCGGCCACGCCGCCCGCGATCCGGGTGGCGTTCAGGCCCTCGCGGTACTCCAGCCCGTCGATGACCACCCGGCGCGACTGGTACTCGGCGAGTCGGCGCAGCACGTCGGCGGCCTTGTGGATGGCGTTGTCGCCGAGCCAGCTGCGGGCGGCGTGGGCGCGGGTGCCGGTGAGCACGATGTCGGCGCGCAGGCTGCCCTGGCAGCCGCCCTCGACGACGGCGCCGCTGGGCTCCATCAGGACCGCGAAGTCGGCGGCGATCCAGTCGGGGTGGGTCTCGACCAGGCGGCCGAGGCCGTTGCGGTAGGCCTCGACCTCCTCGCAGTCGTAGAAGACGAAGGTGAGGTCCCGGTTGGGCTCGGTGACGGTGGCGGCGAGCCGCAGCTGCACGGCGACGCCGGACTTCATGTCGGAGGTGCCGCAGCCGTAGAGCAGGTCCCCCTCGACCCGGGAGGGCAGGTTGTCGGCGATCGGCACGGTGTCCAGGTGCCCGGCGAGCACCACCCGCTCGGCGCGGCCGAGCTGGGTCCGGGCCACCACGTTGTTGCCGAACCGGTCGACGGTGAGGTGCGGGTAGGCCCGGAGCGCGGCCTCGACCGCGTCGGCGAGGGCGGCCTCGTCGCCGCTGACGGAGGGGAAGTCGACGAGGCGGGCGGTCAGCGTGCCGCCGTCGAGGGTGAGGTCGAGGGGCTCGATCGGGCTGCTCATGGCGGTCACCTTATCGAGGCGCCGGACGCCCCCGGAGGCGGGCGCGCAACCGCGCGGACCCGTACGGCCGTCCGAGCGGTTACGGTGTCCGCGAACGGAGCGCGCCGGGCACAGGACGGTCGCGTCGCACGAGGGAGAGGGGCCACGGTGGCCGAGTACGCCGGTAACGACGGGAACGCCGCGGGCGGGGCGCGTCGGCGGCGGCCGTGGCGACGGGTGCTGGTCGGCGTGCTGGCGCTGGCCGTGGTCGGCGCCCTGGTGGTGTGGCTGAACCGGGACAAGATCTCGGTCCCCGACGAGCAGTGCAAGATCGCCACCGCCGCGGGCTCCGGGACGCTGGAGCTGCCGGCCGCGGCGAACGCGGCGACCATCACCGCGGTGGCGATGTCCCGCGGGCTGCCGGAGCGCGCGGTGACCATCGCGCTGGCCACCGCGATGCAGGAGTCGAAGCTGCGCAACCTGGAGGGCGGCGACCGGGACTCGGTGGGCCTGTTCCAGCAGCGCCCCTCGCAGGGCTGGGGCACGGTCGACCAGATCATGGACCCGGTGTACGCGACCAACAAGTTCCTGGACGCGCTGGTCAAGGTGAACGGCTACGCGCAGATGCCGCTGACCGACGCCGCCCAGCAGGTGCAGAAGAGCGGCTACCCGCAGGCGTACGCCAAGCACGAGAACGACGCGATGCTGGTGGCCTCGGTGCTGACGGGCCGTGAGCCGGGTGCGCTGGACTGCGTGGTGCACGCGCTGCCCGCCCCGGGGGCGTCGCCGTCCGGCGCGTCCGCCACGGCCTCGCCGGCCGGTGCGGCGCCACCCTCGGGGGTGTCGGAGCGGGTGCGCCGGGAGTTCGGCAAGGCGGTCGCGGTGGCGGCCGGCCCGAAGGCGGCGAAGGACCCGCGCGAGGTGCTGGCGCTCACCCCGCAGGCCACCGCGAGCACGGCGGGCGGCGGCGGCGCGAAGCAGACCGGCTGGGCGCTGGCGCACTGGTCGGTGGCCCGGGCGGCGGACCTGGGGATCGGCGCGGTGGCGTTCGACGGCAAGGTGTGGCGGATGGACCGGCCGCGCGACGGCTGGAAGCCGCTGGCGGGCGCGCCGTCCGACCGGGTGCTGGTGACGCTGGGCGCGCCGGCCTCGAAGTGAGGCCGCGCGCCGGTTCGCTCCGTTGACGCACTGGTGCACGGGTTACCGCCTGCCGGGTGATTCTCGTCAACCGGACCTGACGGCGCGGACCCTGGCGCGCCGGGTGGCGGGCGGCTCCCGGCGAGACCGCCGCAGCCCAGTCGCGGCAAGCGGAGTGACGGTTCTTCAGCGCTTCCCGACGGGTCGGAATATCCGGGTTGCCCGAAAAAGGATCGTCTGATCTTTGCCGACGCTTGACCTTGACCGGCCGAAACCTTCCAGGTGCTCTAGCGGTCATACACGTCGTCCGCGGGGCGGTCCGACCGCAAGTCAGGTCGTCTGCCCGGCGGGCCCGTAGACCTCACCTCTTAGGAGCACCATGTCCCTCCCCCTCTCGCGCCGGATCGCCCAGGCCGCGCTCGCCGTCGCCGCGACCGCGGCGCCGATGGCGCTCGCCGCGGGCACCGCCTCCGCCACCGAGGTGGTGCCGCAGACCGACCTGGGCGCCGGCGTGACCAAGCTGGCCGACGTGCCCAACTCGGGCGACGCGATGCAGGGAGCGACCCACGAGCTCGGCCAGATGGTCGGCACCACCGGTGCCGCGACCCTGGCGGCGGGCGGCCCGGCGGCCGGCGACGCGGCCGGCAACACCCTGGCGCACAGCCTGCCCTCCACCGACGACGCGCTCGGCAAGCTGGGCCCGGTCGGCAAGGCCGGCCGGCTCACCGACTCGCTCGGCACGGTCGCCGACCGGCTCGCCCCGGCGGTCGAGGAGAAGGTCGGCCCGGCCGTCACCGACAAGGTCATCCCGGCCACCCACAAGGCCAGCGCCAGCCCGCTCGGCACCGTCGCCAAGGGCCTGCCCGCCGACAAGCTCACCCAGGGCCTGCCGGCCGCCGACAAGCTCGGCCCGGTGACCGGCGCCGTCCAGTCGCTGCCGATCGCGGGCACCGTGGCCGGCCTGGCCGAGCACGACTCCGCCAACCGCCTCGGCGGGATGCCCTCGCTGGGCGGCGGCGGCCCGCTCGGCACCCTGACCGGCGCCCTCGGCCCGGTCGGCGGCCTGCTGGGCGGCGGTCTGCCGATCGGCGGCTGATCCCGCGCCGCACCGGAAAGGGGCGGAGCCACCAGGCTCCGCCCCTTCCACACACCCTGACGCGCCGTCAGCGCTTGAGCCGCTCCACCGCCGCGGCCACCCGCTCGTCGGTGGCGGTGAACGCCACCCGGACGAACCGGTCGCCGGCCGGGCCGTAGAAGTCGCCGGGGGCGACCAGGATGCCCAGCTCGGCGAGTTCCGCGACGGTCTCCCAGCACGGCCGGTCCTGGGTCGCCCACAGGTACAGGCTCGCCTCGGAGTGCTCGATCCGGAAGCCGTACGCCTCCAGCGCGGCCCGCAGCGCGGAGCGCCGCTGGGCGTACCGGGCCCGCTGCTCGGCGACGTGCGCGTCGTCGGCGAGCGCGGCCGCGGTGGCCGCCTGCACCGGCGCGGGCACGATCATGCCGCCGTGCTTGCGCACCTCGAGCAGCTCGCGGACCACCACCGGGTCACCGGCCGCGAAGGACGCCCGGTAGCCGGCCAGGTTGGACCGCTTGGAGAGCGAGTGGACGGCCAGCAGCCCCTCGTGCGAACCGCCGCACACCGCGGGGTTGAGCACCGACACCGGCTCGGCGTCCCAGCCGAGTTCGAGGTAGCACTCGTCGCTGACCAGCAGCACCCGGTGCGCCCGGGCCCACTCGACGGCGCGCCGCAGCTCGGCGGCGTCCAGCACCCGGCCGGTCGGGTTGGACGGGGAGTTCAGCCACAGCAGCCGGACCCTGGAGCCGTCCAGCTCGTCCACGTCGTCGTACGCGACCGGCTCGGCGCCGCAGAGCAGCGCCCCGACCTCGTAGGTGGGGTAGGCGAGCCGGGGGTAGGCGACCTGGTCGCCGGGGCCGAGGCCGAGCTGGCCGGGCAGCCAGGCCACCAGCTCCTTGGAGCCGACGGTCGGCAGGACCGCCTCGGGGCCGATCTCGGCGCCGCAGCGGCGGTTCAGCCAGCCGGCGACGGCGCCGCGCAGCTCCAGCGGGCCCCACACGGTCGGGTAGCCGGGCGTGTCGGTGTTCGCGGCCAGCGCCTGCCGGATCAGCTCGGGCACCGGGTCGACCGGGGTGCCGACGGAGAAGTCGCACAGCCCGTCCGGGTGGGCCTCGGCGGTGCGCTTGTACGGTTCGAGCTTGTCCCACGGGAAGACCGGCAGGCGGTCGGATACGCGGCGCGCCGCCCCCGGGTGGCCCGGGAACGGCGCGTACGTGCTGTCGTTGGTGCTCACAGCTTGGATGCCACCGATCAGTGCTCGGCGTTCTGGGGGGCCAGCGCGGCGATGAACGGGTGGTCCCGGTCGATCACGCCGAGCTTGGAGGCGCCGCCGGGGGAGCCGAGGTCGTCGAAGAACTCGACGTTGGCCTTGTAGTAGTCCTTCCACTCCTCCGGGACATCGTCCTCGTAGAAGATCGCCTCGACCGGGCAGACCGGCTCGCACGCACCGCAGTCGACGCACTCATCCGGGTGGATGTAGAGAGAGCGCTCGCCCTCGTAGATGCAGTCGACCGGGCACTCTTCGATGCACGCCTTGTCCTTGACGTCGACACAAGGCTGCGCGATGACGTAGGTCACGCTGTCGTTCCTCCTCGGAAGGGCTGCCGCCCTACTGTTTACTCGGTCGCGCGGTTCGCGCGGCGTCGTCGATGCCCGCCCCTAGTATCGCGGGTCGAGGACCGCAAATGCACAGGAGGTGCCGTTGATGGCGAGCGGAGTACCGGTGGAGTCCCGTCCGGAGGTCCGGATGGACCGCTCTGACGTGGGACGACGGGTTTCCGTCCGGCGTGTCGACGGCAAGCTGGAAGATCGGCCGGTGTTCCACGATGCGATCGGCGTGCTCACCTGTTGGGACGACACCGGGTTGACGGTGGAGGGTCGGGGCGGCCGAGTGGTGCAGTTCGCCGAGGAGTTGCTGGTGGCCGGGAAGCCGGTGCCGCCGTTCCCGGCCCGCCGGGTCGCACTGCCCGCCACCGACCCGGTCGAGCTGCAGCGGACGGCCGCCCGCGGCTGGCTCGCGATCGAGCAGGAGCCGCTCGGCGACTGGCTGCTGCGCGCCTCGGCCGGCTTCACCCGGCGGGCCAACTCGGTGCAGGCGCTGGGCGACCCCGGCCTGCCGCTGGACGCCGCGCTGGACCGGGTGCGCGCCTGGTACGCCGCCCGCGGCCTGCCCGCGTACGTCGAGCTGACCACTCCCGGCTCACCGCCCGAACTGGCGGCCGAACTCGACCGGCTGGGAGCCGCGTTGGCCCCCACCGCGGTACGCGTCGCCCCGCTCGGCGAGCCGGCCCGGGCGGCGGCCCCGGAGAGCTGGCGGCAGGTCCGCCTGGCCCGCACCGCCGGCCCCGAGTGGCTGGCGCTCTACCGCCGGGTCGACCCCGACGAGTCCGTCGAGGAGGCCGCCCGCCGGGTGATTCACGGCGGCCCCTCGGTCTGGTTCGCCCACGTTCCCGGCCCGGACGGCGCCCCGCTCGCCATCGGTCGGCTGGTGGTGGACGGCGCCTGGGCCGGGTTCGGCGCGGTCGAGGTGGTCCCCGCGGCCCGCCGCCGCGGCCTCGCCACCACCCTGATGGCGGTGCTGGCGTCCCGCGCCGCCGAGGAGGGCGCCACCGGCGGCTACCTCCAGGTCGAGGCCGACAACGCCGCCGCGATCGCCCTTTACGACCGCCTGGGCTTCACGACCAGTCACACTTACCACTACGCCCGCCTTCCCCAGCGGTAGCGTGCACCTCTTGAACTGAGCAACGACCGCTGCTGAACCGAAGGCCGCAGTGACCGAGCAGAGCCGAAACCGCTTCCGTACCGAGGCCCGGGCCGAACGCCCCGACCCGGTGCTGCTGTGCCTGCTCGCCTCCGCCGAGCACACCCTCGGCGACCAGGGCGAGGGCGCCGAACCACCCGACCTGGAAGCCCTGCTGACGGCCTGCCAGGCCGCGCTCGACCGGCACGCCGCCGCCATCCGCCAGGCCGTCGCCGAGCGCCGCCCGAGCGGCCCCGAGGAGACCGCCGCACTGCTGGCCGCGGTCCTCGGCGGGCGCGAGCGCTTCCACGGCCGGCAGTCCGACTACCGCCGCCTGGAGTCCTCGCTGCTCCCGGAGGTGCTGCGCCGCCGCCGCGGACTGCCCATCATGCTCGCGCTGGTCTGGTCCGCGGTCGCCGCCCGGGCCGGCCTCACCGTCCACGGCATCGCCCTGCCGGGCCACTTCATCGTCGCCGTCGGCGGCCCCGCGGGCGGCGAGGAGTACGTCCTCGCCGATCCCTTCCACGGCGGCCGCATCCTCGACGTCCCCGACCTCGAACGCCTGGTGGCCGCCTCCGGCCACCCCTACAGCCCCGAACTGCTCACCCCCGCGCAGCCCCTGGACATCGTGCTGCGCGTGCTCGGCAACATCCGCCGCTGGGCGGCCGACCGCCCCGAACACGCCCGCACCCAGCTCTGGGCCACCGAACTCGCCCTGCTGCTCCCCCGTCACCCGGCCCAACTCCGCCTGGAACGCGCCGAACTGCTGGTGAAGACCGGGGACTTCCTGGCCGGCGCCGCCGAGATGGAGTCCTACGCCCGGATCCTCGACGCCTTCGACCCGGACAGCGCCAGGAAGGTCCGCCACGAGGCCAAGGCCGCCCGCCACCGTCTCAACTAGCCGGCCACACCTACAGCCAGCCCTTCTCCCGGGCCACCCGCACCGCCTCGGCGCGGTTCCGCGCCGCGGTCTTCTGGATCGCCATCGACAGGTAGTTGCGCACCGTCCCCTCCGACAGGTGCAACCGCCGGGCGATCTCCGCGTTGACCGCGCCGTCCGCCGCCGCGGCCAGCACGTCCCGCTCCCGCCCGGTGAGCGGGTTGGCCCCCTCCGCCAGCGCCGCCGCGGCCAGCGTCGGGTCGATGACCCGCTCCCCGCGCAGCACCCGCCGGATCGCCTCCGCCAGCTCCGCGGCCGGCGCGTCCTTCACCAGGAAGGCGTCCGCCCCGGACTCCATCGCCCGCCGCAGGTAACCGGGCCGTCCGAAGGTGGTCGCGATCACCACCTTCGTCTCGGGCCGCACCCGGCGGATCTCGGCGCAGGCGTCGATCCCGGTCATCCCCGGCATCTCGATGTCGAGCACCGCGACGTCCACCTGATGCTCCGTCACCGCCGCCGCGACGGCGTCGCCGCGCGACACCTGCGCGACGACCTCCAGGTCGTCCTCGAGCGAGAGCAGCGCGGCGAGCGCCTCCCGCACCATTCCCTGGTCCTCGGCCAGCAGCACACGTACGGTCACGTCGGCAGCCTATTCCCCGCTCGGACCGGGGCGCAGCGGCACCAGGGCCCGCACCCGGAAGCCCTTGCCGCGGGCGGCGGGCCCGGCCTCCAGCCGGCCGCCGGTCTGCTCCAGGCGCTCGCGCAGACCGGAAAGCCCGTTGCCGGGGCCGGACTTGCCGGGGCCGGGGCCGTTGTCGGAGACGTCCAGCACCGCGTACCGCCCGCCGTCGTCCTCCCAGACCTCGTCGAGGTGGACGGTGCAGCGGGTGGCGCCGACGCCGTGCCGGACCACGTTGGTGACGGCCTCCCGCAGCGCCCAGGCCAGCGCGCCGGCCTCCTCGCCGCCGAGGCCGGGCCGCTCCGCGGTCAGCGCGGGGTCGGCCTCCAGTTCGACCTGACTGGCCGTCAGTGCGGTCCGGGCGGCGGCGAGTTCGACGGCCAGGGTGGGGCGGCGGAACCCGCTCACCGCCTCCCGTACGTCGGTGAGCGACTGCCGGGCCACCTGCTCGATGTCGGCGACCTGGGCCCGCGCCTCGGCGGCCTTCTCGGCGTCCATGAAGCGTCCGGCGAGCTCGCTCTTGATGGCGATCAGCGAGAGCGAGTGGCCGAGCAGGTCGTGCAGGTCGCGGGCGAGCCGCAGCCGTTCCTCGGAGGCGGCGAGGTGGGCCACCGCGGCGCGGGCCTCGCGCAGTTCGCGCATGGTGGCGACCAGCCGCTGCATGCCGGACATCGCGATGCCGGCCAGCAGGCAGGGCAGCCCGATGGCGATCAGGGTCGCGTTGTCGGTGCCGATCGCGGTGCCGAGCAGCACGCAGGCCACGGTGGTGCCGAGGACGCCGGCCAGCCCGGCGCGGCCGGGGAAGATGACGGCGGCGCAGACCGAGGTGTAGGTGAAGAGCGTCAGCCAGGACTCGCCGAGGCCGAGCGTGGTGGCGATCGCGATGGCGGCCATCACCGCGAACGGCGGGTAGCGCCGGGCCTGGTGGGCCCACGGCCCGTTGCGGATCACCACCAGCGAGAAGTACGAGCCGAGGAAGACCACCAGGGCGACGGCACCGGCCGCGGTGGCCGCGGGCGTGTGCTGACCGGTGGTCAGGTCCTGGACGGGGTACAGCAGGTAGAGCGCCCAGATCGAGGTCCAGGCGAGCTTGACCCACAGCTGGCGCCGGTCGTCGACGGGCGCGCCGGGGTAGGTGGTCCAACGGCCTTCCGGCCCGTCCTCCCGGGTGTGGTCGGGGTGGCGGGCCGGTCGGGAGGTCTGCATGCGGGCCATCATGCCTGCTGGGCGTCCTTGCGGTACAGGAAGGCCGCCGCGGCCGTGAAGAGGGCCAGGAAGGCGGCCAGTGCGGCGATCGAGAAGGTGCTGATGCCGTGGCCGGGGTGGATGAAGGCGGCGAGCTGGTTGTAGTCGTAGACCGGGTTGAACCGGGCGAACTTCTGCAGCGAGTCGCCGACCGGGAACCAGGTCCCGCCGAACAGCGCCATCAGCATGTAGACGATCATCACCACGGGCTGGACGGCGTCCGGCTGGGCGGCGTAGCCGAGGGCGACGCCGAGCGCGGCGAAGACGAAGCTGCCGAGCCACAGCGCGGCGCCGAGGCCGGCCCACTGCAGGGCGTCGAGCTTGACGCCCTCGATCGCGCCGATCGCGAAGACCACCGCGATCGCGGGCAGCGTGGTGACCGCGCAGGAGGCGATCTTGCCGACGGTGTAGGCCCGCCCGGGCAGTGCGGTGAGCCGCAGTTGGCGGGTCCAGCCGCTCTTGCGCTCCAGCGAGATCCGCTGCGCGGAGCCGGTGAGCACCGCGCCGACCGCGCCGAAGGTGGCCATCGAGACCATGAAGTAGGACTTGACGGAGACTCCGTCGGCGACCGTGCCCTGGCTGCCGTAGGCGCTGATGAAGAAGACGTACAGCAGCGCGGGGTAGAGCACGGTGAACAGCAGGTACCGCTTGTTGCGCAGGGTGCGCAGGATCTCCAGCTTGATCAGGGTGGTCATCGCGCGCTCTCCTCCACGTCGTGGTCCTGCTCGTCGTGCTCGTCCTGCTCCCCGGTGATGGTCAGGAAGGCCTGCTCCAGGCCGAGGCTGGTGACCTCCAGGCCGCGCGGGTAGAGGCCCGCCTTGTAGAGGGCGGCGACACCGGCGTCCGCGTCGGTCGAGCGGATCCGGACGGTGCGGACGCCGTCGGCGCGGGCGCTGACGTCCAGTCCGACGGTGCCGGGCAGGGCGCGCAGCACCGCCTCGTCGAAGGCACCGCCGTCGGAGGGGTGCAGTTCGAAGCCGATCCGGCGGGCGCCGGCCCGGGCCTTGATCTCGGCGGAGGAGCCGTCGGCGATCAGGCGGCCCTTGTGCAGGACCAGCACCCGGTCGGCGATGGAGTCGGCCTCCTCCAGGTAGTGGGTGGCGAACAGCACGGTGCGTCCGGCGTCGGCCTGGGCGCGCATCGCGGCCCAGAACTGGCGGCGGACCGAGACGTCCATGCCGGTGGTGGGCTCGTCCAGGACGATCAGGTCGTTGGCGCCGGCGATGGCGAGCGCGAACCGGACCCGCTGCTCCTGGCCGCCGGAGAGCTTGTCGACCCGGCGGTCGGCGATCTCGGTGATCCCGGCGGACTCCAGCACCTCCGCGGGCCGGTGGCCCTTGGGGTGGACGGCGCAGGCCAGCGCGACGAGTTCGCGGACCCTGACGTCGCTCATCAGGCCGCCGCTCTGCAGCATGGCGCCGACCCGGCCGCCGGTGATCGCCTCGCGCGGGGCGCCGCCGAACAGTTCGACGGTGCCGCTGTCCGGCTCCCGCAGGCCCAGCAGCAGGTCCAGGCTGCTGGACTTGCCCGCGCCGTTGGGGCCGAGCAGCGCCACGGTCTCGCCCGGTCGCAGCACCAGGTCGAGCCCGCTCACCGCCTTCACCCGGCCGTAGCTCTTGCTGACGTTCCGGAAGGCCGCGACCTCCCCCGTTCCCGTACCCATCTCGCCTCGTCCTCTCGGTGCCGTGTTCTCTCCGACACCTCAAGACTCCCGGGAACGGGGGTGGCCGCGGCAGTGTGCGCCGTCGTGGGCTCCGCATGACAGATGTCACGGGAGCGGCCGTCACGCGATGCCGAGGGCGTCCTTCAGGAAGCGCACCTGGAGCACCAGCAGGTTCTCCGCGACCTGCTCCTGCGGGGTCATGTGGGTCACCCCGGAGAGCGGCAGCACGGTGTGCGGGCGGCCGGCGGCGAGCAGCGCGGTGGACAGCCGCAGGCTGTGCGCGGCCACCACGTTGTCGTCGGCGAGGCCGTGCACGATCATCATCGGCCGGCGCAGCGTGGGCGCCAGCTCGACCACCGAATTGGCCCGGTACACCTCGGCGTTCGCCTCCGGGTCGCCGTGGTAGCGCTCGGTGTAGTGGGTGTCGTAGAGCTCGTGCTCGGTGACCGGCGCGCCGACGACGGCGGCGTGGAAGACCTCCGGTTCGCGCAGCACGGCGTGCGCGGCCAGGTAGCCGCCGTAGGACCAGCCGCGGATGCCGACCCGGGTGAGGTCGAGCGGGAAATCGGCGGCCAGCGCCCGCAGCGCGTCGACCTGGTCGGCGACGCAGACCTCCGCCGTCCGGTCCTTGATCGACTTCTCCCAGCCGGGGCTGTGCCCGGGGGTGCCGCGCCCGTCCGCGACGATCACCGCGAAGCCCTGGTCGGCGAACCACTGCGAGGTCAGGTGCGGGTTGTGCGCCTGCACCACCCGCTGCCCGTGCGGCCCGCCGTACGGGTCCATCAGCACCGGCAGCTCCCCGTCGACGTCCGGGTCGTACCCGGTGGGCAGCAGCACCGCGCACGGAATCCGCCGCTCCCCCGCGAACCGGAACACCGGACGGGCCGTCAGCAGCGGCGTCTCGGCGTACGAGGCGATCACCAGCGGCTCGTCGGCGCCGCGCAGCACGGTCGCGGTGCTGCCGGGCCGCCGGGGCGTCGCGGTGGTGAGGACGGTGACGCCGCCGCCGCGGACCGCGCCGAGCGCGCCGTCGCCGAGCTCGCGGAGGCCGTCCGGGCCGGCCTCGAAGACGCCCAGCCAGCCGGGCGGCCGCACCTCGAACTCGGCGGCCCCGGCGGAGGCGGTGAACAGCACCCGCTCGCCGTCCAGGCCCAGCACCGAACGCACGTGCAGCGCCGCGTCGGTGACGGGCCGTTCGCCGACCAGCAGCACCCGGGCGCCGTCCCGGTCGGCGATCCGCACCAGCTCCCCGTCGGCCCGCCGGGCCGGCACCCCGGCGAACAGCTCCAGCCAGTCCGGGTCCCGCTCGGTGACCAGCACGCTGGTCGCACCGGTCGCCACCTCGACCTCCAGCAGCAGCTGTTCGCGCTGGTCGCGGGCCTGCACCTGGAGCACCGGCGGCCCGCCCGCCGACCAGTGCACCCGCGCCAGGTACGGGTACGCGGCGCGGTCCCAGCGGATCTCGGTGCGGGCGCCGTCCAGGCCGAGCAGCCACAGCCCGACCTCGGCGTTGGGCGTCCCCGCCGCCGGGTAGGCGACCTGCGTCGGCGGCCGGTCCGGGTTGGCGGGGTCGGCGATCCACCAGCGGCGCACCGGCCGGTCGTCCACCCGCGCGGCGAGCAGCGCGGAGCCGTCCGGCGCCCACCAGTACCCGCGGTCGCGCCCCATCTCCTCCTGCGCGATGAACTCGGCCTGTCCCCAGGCGATCCCGTCCTCCTCCGGCCCCGCCAGCAGCCGGTCCCCGCTGCCGTCGAGCGCGGTCACCCGCAGCTCGCCGCCCGCGGTGGCGTACGCCGCCAGCCGGCCGTCCGGGCTCGGCCGCGGGTCCAGCAGCGGCCCGGCGGCGGGCAGTTCGCGGGCCTTCCCGGTCGTGGTGTCGACGGCGAACAGCCGCCCGGAGAGCGCGAGGACGGCCTGCTCCCCGGCCGCGTCAAGCGCGTACCCGACGATCCCGGCCGAGGTCTCCCGGCTGCGCTCCCGGCGGGCCCGCTCGGCCGCGGACAGCTCCTCGGCCCCGCCGCCGAGCAGCACCGCCGGATCGGCCAGCACCCGCTCGGCCCCGCTCGCGACGTCCAGGCTCCACAGCAGGTTGGCCCGCTCCCTCCCCCCTCGGGAGCGGAGGAACAGCACCCGCGCCCCGTCGGGCGTGACGCTGAACGACCGGGGCGCGCCCACGGTGTACCGCTGGGTGCGCGCGTACTGCCGGGGAAAGGTGTCGTGCGACTTCTCGGTGGTCATGCCGCCGACCCTAAGCGCCGACCCGGCCGCGGCCCCGGACATTTCGTGATCACTCGTTCGGCGCAGCCTCCACCAACAGTCGCGCACGGTCGTTCGGACCGGCCCTGACCGGCCCCGCTGTCCTCCCGCACGCCCCCGCGACACCCCGGGCGACCTCACGGAACGTCATTCCGCCGTCACTCATCGGGTATCAGTTGGAGCATCGTTCCGCCCGCTGCCCCGCCCCGGGGCAGCGCACCCGAGGAAGGGTGTGAGCCGTCATGGCTTTGTCCGTCTCCGCCGCTGTTCTGATGCTGGTCGTGGTCTGGGTGCTGGTCCGGCGTTCCGGTCTGAAGCTGAGTCACGCCCTGGTCTGCGCGCTGCTCGGCTTCTACCTGGCGTCCACCTCCATCGCCCCGTCGATCCAGCAGGTGACGGCCAACCTGGCCGGCATGATCAACGGACTGAAGCTCTGAGACCGCGCCGCACTTGGCTAGGCTGCGGGGCATGACCACCGAGACCGACCCGCGCGGCCTGCTGCTGGTGCACGCCCATCCCGACGACGAGTCGATCGGCAACGGCGCCACCATGGCCCGCTACGCCGCCGAGGGTGTCCGCGTCACGCTGGTGACCTGCACCCTCGGCGAGGGCGGTGAGGTGATCCCGCCCGAGCTGGCCCGCCTGACGCAGGACCGGGAGGACGCCCTCGGCGCCCACCGGGTCGGCGAACTCGCCGCCGCGATGCGCGAGCTGGGCGTCACCGACCACCGCTTCCTGGGCGGCGAGGGCCGCTACCGGGACTCCGGGATGATGGGCGTCCCGGACAACGACCACCCCGACTGCTTCTGGCGGGCCGACCTCGACGAGGCGGCCGGCCACCTGGTCGCGGTCGTCCGCGAGGTCCGCCCGCAGGTGCTGGTCACCTACGACGAGCAGGGCGGCTACGGCCACCCCGACCACATCCAGGCGCACCGGGTGGCGCTGCGCGCCTTCGAGCTCGCCGCCGATCCGGCCTTCCGCCCCGAACTGGGCGCGCCCTGGCGGATCGCCAAGGTCTACTACAACCGGATGCCCCGCTCGGTGATCGAGGCCGCGCTGCGCGAGACCGCCGCCAAGGCCCCGTTCCCCGGCACCGCCGCCGTCACCGACGTGCCCGGCGTGGTGGACGACCTGCTGGTCACCACGGTGCTGGACGGTGCGGCGCACGCCGGGGCGAAGGCCGCGGCGATGCGGGCGCACGCCACCCAGATCACCGTCGACGGCGACTTCTTCGCGCTCAGCAACGACCTGGGGCAGCCGCTGCTCGCCACCGAGTACTACGAGCTGGTCCGCGGCGCGCTGGGCGCGGGCGGGCCGGAGACCGATCTGTTCGCCGGGGTGGCCTCGTGAGGATCCTTCAGCCGTTCTTCGGCTCCCGCGACGAGCGCCTGGCCGAGCCGCTGCCGCCGCGCGGCCTGCGGATCACCGCGTACGTGGTGCTCTTCCTGCTGGGCGCCGCGGTGTCCGTGTGCGGAGCTTTCGTGCAGAGTCTGTGGCCCCCGCTCGGGCTGCTGGTCTCGCTGGCCGCGACCGCGGGGGTGTTCTACGGCGGGCTGCGGGCCACCGGCACCAAGCTCGGCGCGGGCGCCCCGCTGGCCGGCTGGTTCCTGGTGCTGGCCGTGCTGCTGGCGCCCCGTCCGGAGGGCGACCTGGTGCTGGCCGCCACCGCCTCCGCCTACCTGTACCTCTTCCTCGGCGCGGTCTCGGGCGTGGTCTGCGCGACCCTGCCGACCCGGTCCGGTTTCCTGTTCGGCGCACCGCCCGCCGCCTGACCGGGGACCGGTCCCGACGGGGCGTCAGGAGTGGCCGGAAGTAGCCGCATAGCGGGGGGATTCGGACCAAAGGGATCTCCCGGTCGCCGGACGGGCCGAATTGCTTGTCGGTATGGTGGTGCCGCGGCGGCAACCCCACTGTGCGCGCGAGCCGGGCCGGAGGGTACCTTCGGCACCACTCGCGTGGCGGGGGCGATCGCCGCAGCCGACATGTGAACAAGCTGATGTCCCCGGGGCCGGTCGGCCCGTCGCAACGCCGCCTCGCCGTCGTTCGGCGGTGACCCGCCCCATACGCAGCGGACGGCCCCGCCGGCCCGGCCGCGAACCCGGAGCAGAGCAGCATTGAGCAGCCGCGAATCTGACAGCGCCAACCCGCAGCCCCGTCGCAGCGGGCCCGACGCCTACCCGTCCGGCACCCCGCCGTACGGCACCGGCCTGCCCGGCGGTCTGGGTGCGGACCCGGCGGCCGGACGGACCGCCCCCGGCCCGCGGGCCGGGGAGTCCGAGGTGCCGAAGACCGAGACCACGCTGACCACCCGGGTGCGGATCAACATCCCCGGCTCGCGGCCGATCCCGCCGGTCGTGGTGCGCAGCCAGGTGAAGGACGACAAGCCGGCCGAGCCGGCCGGTCCGCGCCACCGCGGCGGGGCCGGCGACCCGGTGCTCGGCGTGATGGACTCCGGCGCCCGCACCGCCACGCCGCCGAACCTGCCGCCGGAGTGGCAGGAGCCGGCGCCCGGCGGGAAGCCCGCCGAGTCGGACTCCACCGGCGAGTGGTTCAAGCCGCGCCAGAAGGGCCGTCAGGAGCCCGCTCCGGCCGCTGCGGCGCCCGCCCCGCCCGGGCCCGCCGCCGCTGCCCGGGAGGCCGCGCCGCGGCCCTCCGGCGCCCCCGCCTCGCCGTTCGCGCCGCCGGCCGAACCGGCCGCCTCGCGGACCGGCCAGACTCCGCTGCCCGCGCAGCCGGACGACCCGTTCCGCGCCGCCGCCTCCGCCGACCCGTTCGCGGCCGGCCCGCAGGGCGCGCCGCAGCCGGACCCGTTCGCCCAGGCGGACCCGTTCGGCGGCCCGGCCGACTCCGGCCGCACCGACGGCCGCGGGCTGCCGACCCGTCAGGGCGGCCGTCCGGACGCGACCCGTCAGGGCGGCCGTCCGGACCCCGCCGCGCGCGGACCGGTCGACCCGTTCTCCACCGCCCCGGCGGGGCGCGGCGGCGCCGCGCCGAAGGCCCCGTTCCCCGGCGGCCAGGAGCCGGAGGACACCCAGATCGGCGGCTTCGACCCGATCACCGGCGAGGAGCGCGAGCCGAACGGCGGCATACCGGACCCGCCGACCACCCAGCTCTTCCTGAACGCCTCGGGCCCGGGCGGCGCGGCCCCCGCCGCCGACCCCTTCGCCCAGGAGCGCCCCCGCCCGGCGGCGCCCGGCGGCGGCCGGTTCGCCGACGTCCCCGAGGCCCAGCCGTTCCCCGGCGGCTCCCGCGCCGCCACCCCCAAGCGCCCGGACGCCCCGGTGCCGCCGCCGGAGTCGGACGACGACGACGCGGACGAGCCGAAGAAGCGCGGCCGGGCCCGCAAGCTGGCGGTGACCGCGTTCGGCGCCCTGGTGTTCGCGGGCGCCGCGGCGTACGGCGCCGGCCTGATGATGAATCAGTCGGACATCCCCAAGGGCACCACGGTGCTGGGCACCGCCATCGGCGGGGACAGCCGCGACCAGGCGGTGACCGCGCTGGACGGCACGGTCGGCAAGGCCGGGCAGCAGCCGCTGAAGCTGAAGATCGGCGACCAGTCGGTCGCCCTCGACCCGGCCAGCGCGGGCCTGTCCTTCGACACCACCGCCACGGTCGACTCGCTGACCAAGCACAGCTACAACCCGGTCGAGGTGGTCGGCGCGCTGACCGGCACCGGCAAGGCGGTCGCCCCGCAGGTGCGGGTCGACAAGTCGAAGCTGCGCGCGGCGCTCGACGACCTGGCGGGCAAGTCCGGGCAGGGCCTGCAGGAGGGCTTCGTCCGGTTCACCGACGCGGGCACCACCGAGGTCGTCCCCGGCAAGGCCGGCCAGGCGCTGGACTCGGCGGCCGCCGCCGACCAGGTCGAGCAGGCGTACCGGGACCGGGCGGCCGGCAAGCCGGACGCGGAGCTGGCGCTCAACCTCACCGCCGCGCAGCCGAAGGTCGGCCAGGACGTGCTGCAGGCCGCCGCGGACTCGCTCGGCAAGCAGGTGCTGAACGGCAACATCACCGTGGTGTCCGGCACCAAGCAGTTCCTGTTCGGCAAGGGCACCGCCGCGAAGGCGCTGGTGCTGGCCCCGGACGCCTCCGGCCAGGTCGTGCTGAAGTGGGACCTCGCCAAGCTGGACGCGGCGATCGGCACCACCTTCGACAAGCTGAAGTTCACCAAGAACGGGCAGCAGTCGCCGATCACCGCGCAGGACGTGGCGGACGGCATCGGCCAGGTGATCGGCAAGAGCGGCAAGGACCGGACGTACAAGTTCCCGGCCTGACCCGCCCCACCACCTGACCCCTCGTCAATCCGGCCGACGGGCCGGGGCGTCCGACCCGGCGCCCCGGCCCGCGGCCGTTCTTGGCGGATCCTCGCCAGTGGCGTCGCACAACCGGGCAAAACGCCCCGGGCGACCGACCGGACACGTCGCGTTACCAATCCTTGATCCGGAGCCGGTCGACAAGTCTGTTCACCGGTACGCAAGATGTGCCGCGTGCCGAGACCCCGCATTCCGTCCGCCCTGACCGCCACGGTGGCGGCGCTGTCCTTCGCGCTGTGTTCGTGCGCCTCCACCGGCGGCCCGGCGGGCGGCGGAGCCGGGGCGGCGGCGGCCGGTGACGTGCCGCGGATGACCCAGCAGGCGCTGAACGCCAAACCGCGCACCGCACTGCGCCAGGGCGGCACCCTGAACTGGGCGATCGACCAGTTCTCCAGCCAGTGGAACCCGGTGCACGCGGACGGCTCCGAGGCCTCCACCAACGACGTGGTCAAGGCCCTGCTGCCGACCCTGTGGCGCTCCGACGCGGGCGGCGTGCAGACCCCCAACCCGGCCTACCTGGCGGACGCCCGGGCCGAGACCCGGCAGGGGAAGCAGACCGTCGTCTGGACGCTCAACCCGAAGGCGCACTGGTCCGACGGCGAGCCGATCACCTGGCGCGACATCCAGGCCAACTGGCAGGCGCTGAACGGCCAGGACCCGGCCTTCAAGACCGCCACCAGCAACGGCTTCGACCAGGTGGAGAGCGTGGTCCGCGGCCAGGACGACTTCCAGGCCGTGATGACCTTCAAGGAGCCGTACTCGGAGTGGCAGGCGATGTTCAACAATGCCGGCAACGCCCCGCTGCTGCCCGCGAAGTACATCTCCACCCCGGACCTGTTCAACACCGCCTTCAAGGGCCGCATCCCGGTCACCGCGGGCCCGTTCAAGGTGGCCAAGCTGGACGGCGAGGCACACACCGTCACGGTGGTCGCCGATCCCGGCTGGTGGGGTGACAAGCCGCTGCTGGACAAGATCGTCTTCAAGGTGGTCGACACCGGCGCGATGCCGCAGGCCTTCGCCAAGGGCGACATCGACTTCTACAACAACGGCCCCAACGCCGAGGGTTACCGCACCATCCAGGCCACCGCCGGCGCCGAGGTGCGCAAGGCCGGCGGGCCGAACCTGCGGCACCTGGTGCTGAACGGCCGCAGCGCGCTGCTCGGCGATCCGAAGCTGCGTCAGGCGCTGATCCAGGCGATCGACCGCTCGGAGATCACCCGGACCGACCTGAACGGCCTGGACTGGCCCTACGTCCCGATGAACAACCACTTCCTGGTGCCCTCGCAGCACGGCTACCAGGACAACTCGGGCGGCCTGAGCCGCTTCGACCCGGACGCCGCGAAGGCGACCCTGGACTCGCTGGGCTGGAAGGCCGGCCCCTCGGGCGTCCGCACCAAGGACGGCAAGGAACTGGCGCTGCGCTTCCTGGCGCCGGCCTCGAACAACCTGGCCGCCAACGAGAGCGCGCTGGTCACCCGGATGCTGGGCGAGATCGGGGTGAAGGTCACGGTGCAGACCGTGCCGGCCGGCGAGTTCTTCGACGGCTACGTGTACAAGCACGACTTCGACCTGACCGCCTTCGCCCTGCTGGGCACCCCCTTCCCCGTCTCCAACTCGATCAGCACCTTCCAGCAGGACTCCGGCTCCAACTGGTCCCAGGTCGGCAGCAAGGCGCTCGACAAGGCGATGGCCGAGGCGGCCAAGGCGGACACCGTGGACGGCGAGACGGAGGCGCTCAACCGCGCCGACGCCGAGGCGTGGCAGGTGGCCGGACTGGTCCCGCTCTACCAGCGGCCGGCGATCTACGGGGTGCGCAAGAACCTCGCCAACCTCGGCGCCCCCGGGCTCGCCGACTTCGTGTACGAGAACATCGGCCTGCTGAAGTAGCGCGCGGCGAGGACTCGCCATTGGCGGGAAATTGCCAGGGGTGCGACCGCGCGGCCTGTCGCCAGAATTAAGGCGACCATACAGTGAATTCGCTTCGGCACGCCCGAAAACACCGGTGTCCGATTATCGGACACTCATTTGCCGACAATAATTCCGCCGAACAGCGGCAAAACGGACATCGGATCTACGCGCGTCGCCTGACCGCCTGCCCGAACTCGCCGTCCTGATAGCGGAGCTGATGGTCCATCGTTACGGACAGGTGAACAGGCCTCGACCGCATTTGTCCGGTTATGACCGTCTTGCTGACTGCGTGTCAAGAGTTTCAGAACTACGAAGTGGTTGACATTCCAGCACGAAGCAGGAAATGCCCCACCAGCAACTGAGGAACTCTTGACGTTCGATAAACGACTTGCAAGAGTCCATTCATCCAAGTTCTTACTCCTTGCTTCTGCACGGACCACGGTCGGGAGCTTTTGCACCATGACGACGCCTTCTGGGGCCACGACGGACGGGGACACCCTCCGTCCCGGGTCCACGACGGACCTCGCGGACAACGCCTCGGCCGACGCGCCCGCCGATCCCGGCTTCCGCGGCCTCTCGCCCGGCAAGCTGATGTGGCGGCGCTTCCTGCGCGACCGCACCGGCGTGGTGAGTGCGTGCGTGGTGCTCTTCTTCATCGCCGTGGCGGTGCTGGCACCGCTGATCTCGCTTGTGTACGGCAAGGACCCGCAGACGCACTACGGGCAGAACGACCCCTCCCTGCTGACCGACTCCGGTCTGCCGGTGGGCGCCAACGGCGGCATGAGCGGTGACTTCTGGTTCGGCCTGGAGCCGGGCCTGGGCCGCGACGTGCTGATGCAGCTGATCTACGGCATCCGTACCTCGCTGGTCATCGCCCTCGCCACCTCGCTGCTGACCACCGTGATCGGTGTCGCGCTCGGCATCGCGGCCGGCTACCTGGGCGGCAAGACCGACTACTTCATCGGTCGCGTCATCGACGTGCTGATGTCGTTCCCCTCGCAGATCTTCCTGATCGCCACCATGCCGGTGGTCACCAGCCTGCTGGTCGCCCCGGACGAGAAGGAGCCGGGCTGGCTGCCGTTCGTCGCGGTCACCATCGTGCTCTCGCTGCTCGGCTGGATGGGCCTGGCCCGCATCCTGCGCGGTGTCTCGCTGTCGCTGCGCGAGCGGGAGTTCATCGAGGCGGCCAAGGTCACCGGTGCCTCCCCCGCGCGGATCATCTTCAAGGAGATCCTGCCGAACCTGTGGACCCCGATCCTGGTGCAGTCGACGCTGGCGCTGCCCGCCTTCGTCACCGCCGAGGCCGGCCTCTCCTACCTCGGTGTCGGCGTCAACGAGCCCACCCCCGACTGGGGCCGGATGATCGCCGACGCGGCCAACTACCTCCGCACCGACGTCACGTTCCTGCTCTTCCCCGGCCTCGCGATGGTGATCTTCGTCCTGGCCTTCAACCTGCTCGGTGACTCCGTCCGGGACGCCTTCGACCCCAAGACCAACCGCTAGCAGCCCCAAAGACTCCGGGGGGATGGGCAAGCCAGGCCCCGGGCACACCCACTCAAGTTGTCAACACCTACCCCAGGCAGGATGAGAATGAGCTCTCGCAACATGCGGCTCGCCGCCGCCATCTTGGTGGCCGGGGCCCTGACCGTCACCACGGCGTGCTCCAGCGGCCACAGCAACAGCGACTCGGCCTCGGCCTCGAAGTCGCCGGTCGCCGCCACCGCGATCTCGGTCGGCACCGCCGCCGACTCGAAGGGCCCGGCCGTCGCCGAGCCCGGCGCGAAGAAGGGCGGCACGGTCAACATGATCGACCGCGACGACTTCTCGCACCTGGACCCGGCGCAGGTCTACATGAACTACAACAGCGAGGTCTCGCTGCTGTTCACCCGTCAGCTGACGGGTTACAAGTACTCGGCGGACGGCAGCAGCCAGAAGCTGGTCGGCGACCTCGCCACCGACACCGGCACCACCACCGACGGCGGCAAGACCTGGAAGTTCACGCTGAAGGACGGCGTGAAGTGGCAGGACGGCACCCCGATCACCTCGGGCGACGTCAAGTACTCGATCGAGCGCACCTACGCCTCCTTCATCAAGTCCGGCCCGACCTACATCCAGTCCTGGATCTCGGGTGACAAGTACCGCGACGCGTACCCGGGCCCGATGGGCGGCCAGGAGCTCGGCGCGATCGCGACCCCGGACGACAAGACCGTGGTCATCACCTTCGCCGACGTGCACCCGGACGCGAACTTCACCCTGGCGATGACCGGTTACGGCATCGTGCCGAAGGCCCACGACACCAAGGAGGAGTACGACAAGAAGCCGTTCTCCTCCGGCCCGTACCAGATCGTCGAGCATGTCACCGACAAGTCGCTCGACCTGGAGCGCAACCCGAACTGGGACCCGGCCACCGACCCGATCCGGAACGCCTACCCGGACAAGTGGCACATGGAGTTCGGCGTCCAGGCCCAGCAGTCCACCGAGCGCTTCATGGCGGACAACGGCCCGGACAAGACCGCCTTCTCGTTCCACAACCAGGTCCACACCACCTACATCGACCAGGTGAAGGCCGACGAGAAGCTGAAGCCCCGTACGCTCCAGGGTCTGACCCCGTACGTGGACTACTACTACATCAACAACACCCGCATCAAGGACCAGAAGGTCCGCGAGGCGCTGATCCGCGCGTTCCCGCACCAGCAGACCCGCCAGCTCCAGGGCGGCACCAGCTACGGCGACTACGCGACCTCGTACATGAGCCCGACCGTCCTGGGCTACGAGGCCAACGACCTCTACGACGTCCTCAAGAAGCCCGAGGGTGACCCGGAGGCCGCCAAGAAGCTGCTGACCGAGGCCAACGCCGTGGGCCAGACCATCGTCTACGCCTACAACAACACCCCGGTCCAGCAGAAGGTCACCGAGGCGATCCGCGACGCCCTCGAGAAGGCCGGCTTCAAGTTCGTGCCGAAGCCGCTCGACTCGAAGACCTACTACGACCAGACCGGCCTCGTGAACAACGAGTACGACCTGTACTGGGGCGGCTGGGGCGCCGACTGGCCGACCGGTTACACCTCGATCCAGCCGGTCTGGGACGGTCGCACCATCGCCGACGGCGCGTCCAACTACGCCCACTTCAACGACCCGGAGATCAACACCGCGATCGACGCCGCAGCGAAGATCGCCGACCCGATCGCCCAGGGCAAGGCGTGGGCCGCGATCGACAAGCAGCTGCAGCAGAAGGCCGCCTCCATCCCGGACGTGTACCAGCGCTCGATCAGCCTGTACGGCTCGGGCCTCGGCGGCGTCAAGTTCGACAGCCTGTTCGGCCTGCAGTTCCCGCTGAACATCTACGTCAAGTAGTAGTAGTCATCACCGAGCGCTAGCTCACGGTGGGGGCGCCGGCACGATCTGCCGGCGCCCCGCACCCCGATCAGGAGAGCCCGTCCGATGCTCCGATTCCTCGTCCGCCGATCTCTCGGCGCGCTCGTCATTCTGGTGATCGTCTCGATGGTCACCTACGCGCTGTTCTTCGCGATCCCGGCGGACCCGGCGCGGCTCTACTGCGGCAAGACCTGCAGCCCCGAGAACCTCGCCCTGATCAAGCACGCCATGGGCTTCGACCAGAGCACACCGGTGCAGTACTGGCACTGGCTCTCCGGCATCTTCACCGGCCAGATCATCGACGGCAAGAACTGCGCCGCCCCCTGCTTCGGCTACTCCTTCGCCAAGCAGGAGATGGTCGGCGGCATCCTGCTGGACCGGTTCCCGACCACCCTGTCGCTGACCATCGGTTCGGCGATCATCTTCCTGATCTTCGGCATCGGCACCGGCATGCTGGCCGCCCACAAGCAGGGCAAGGCCGTCGACAAGATCGCCAGCTCCGCCTCGCTGCTCGCCTCCTCGATGCAGATCTACGTGGCCGGCCCGCTCGCCCTGTGGGCGCTGGTCTACAGCACCGACCTGATGAAGCAGCCCGCCTACGTGCCGTTCACCGAGGACCCGATCGGTTCGATCACCGGCATGCTGGTCCCCTGGATCGTGCTCTCGCTGATCTGGACCGCCAACTACACCCGCATGACGCGCTCCTCGATGGTCGAGCAGCTCTCCGAGGACTACGTGCGGACCGCTCGCGCCAAGGGCATGTCGGGCAGCTCGGTCTTCCTGCGCTACGCCTGGCGCGGCGCGATGGGCACCATCGTCACCGTCTTCGGCATCGACCTGGGCGTGCTGCTCGGCGGCGCCATCATCACCGAGACCACCTTCAGCCTGCACGGCCTCGGCGAGCTGGCGATCCACTCCTTCCGCGACTCCGACCTGTCGCTGCTGGTCGGCGTCACCATGGTGGCCGCCACCCTGATCGTCGCCTTCAACATCGTCGTCGACGCCGCCTACGCCCTGATCGACCCGCGCATCCGCCTGGCCTGACCGGCCGCACCCCAGGCCGATCCAGCAGTCCCGACCTCACGTACCGCACCGAGGAGCCCAGTCCATGACCACCCAGGCCAAGCCCGAGGAGGCGTCGCCCGCCGGCAGCGGCGGCAGCGCGCCCTTCCTCTCAGTCCGCGACCTCTCGGTCCGCTTCAGCACCGAGGACGGCGTGGTCCGGGCCGTGGACAACCTCTCCTTCGACGTGGCCCCGGGCACCACGCTCGGCATCGTCGGCGAGTCCGGGTCCGGAAAGTCGGTCACCAACCTGGCCGTGCTGGGCCTGCACAACCCGGAGCGGACCGAGATCAGCGGCTCGATCAAGCTGGACGGCCGGGAGCTGGTCGGCGCGTCCAACCGCGAGCTGGAGCAGCTCCGCGGCAAGACCATGTCGATGATCTTCCAGGACCCGCTGACCGCGCTCTCGCCGTTCCACACCATCGGCAAGCAGATCGGCGAGACCTACCGCAAGCACACCGGCGCCTCCAAGAAGGAGGCCCGGGACCGGGCGATCGAGATGCTGACCAAGGTCGGCATCCCGCAGCCCACCACCCGGGTCGACGACTACCCGCACCAGTTCTCCGGCGGTATGCGCCAGCGCGCGATGATCGCCATGTCGCTGGTCTGCGACCCGAAGCTGGTGATCGCCGACGAGCCGACCACCGCCCTCGACGTCACCGTCCAGGCGCAGATCCTGGACCTGCTGAAGGACCTTCAGCAGGAGATGGGCACCGCGATCATCCTGATCACCCACGACCTCGGCGTGGTGGCGCGGACGGCGCAGAACATCATGGTGATGTACGCGGGCCGGGCGATCGAGCGCGGCACCGTCCGCGAGGTGCTGAAGACCCCTCAGCACCCGTACACCTGGGGCCTGCTGTCCTCGATGCCGAGCCTGACCGGTGACGTGAACGTGCCGCTGACCCCGGTGCGCGGCACTCCGCCGAGCCTGATCAACCTGCCGACCGGCTGCCCGTTCAACCCGCGCTGCGACTTCCGCGAGCAGGTGATCGGCGGCGGCTGCACCAGCGAGCGCCCGGCGCTCAGCCCGGAGACCGGGCACGCCGCGGCCTGCCACCTGAAGGCGGCGCAGCGGCAGGACATCTTCATCGACCAGATCAAGCCGCGGCTCGGCTGAGAGGGACCGGCGACACCATGAGCAACGAACTCACCCTCGACAAGTCCGCCGCCCCGGCCGCGGCCACCGGCGACCCGCTGCTGTCGATCTCGGGCCTGGAGAAGCACTTCCCGGTCACGGACGGCTTCCTGTTCAAGCGCAAGGTCGGCGCGGTGCACGCGGTCGACGGCGTGGACCTGGAGGTGTTCCGCGGCGAGGCGGTCGGCCTGGTCGGCGAGTCCGGCTGCGGCAAGTCGACCCTCGGTCGGCTGGTCACCCGCCTGCTGGAGCCGACCGGCGGCGAGATCACCTACGCCGGGCAGGACATCACGCACGCCAAGCGCAAGCAGCTGGCGCCGATCCGGTCCGAGATCCAGATGATCTTCCAGGACCCGTACTCCTCGCTGAACCCGCGGCACACCGTCGGCTCGATCATCGGCGCGCCGATGGAGATCAACGGCATCAACCCGGCCGGCGGCATCCAGCGCCGGGTGCAGGAGCTGCTGGAGACGGTCGGCCTCAACCCGGAGCACTACAACCGCTTCCCGCACGAGTTCTCCGGCGGCCAGCGCCAGCGCATCGGCGTGGCCCGCGCGCTCTCGCTCAACCCGAAGCTGATCGTCGCCGACGAGCCGGTCTCCGCGCTCGACGTGTCGATCCAGGCGCAGGTGGTCAACCTGCTCCAGGAGCTGCAGCGCGACCTGGGCATCGCCTTCCTGTTCATCGCCCACGACCTCTCGGTGGTGCGGCACTTCTCGCAGCGCGTCGCGGTGATGTACCTCGGCAAGATCGTCGAGATCGCCGACCGCGCCTCGCTGTACGAGTCGCCCCGCCACCCGTACACCCACGCGCTGCTCTCCGCGGTGCCGGAGGCCGACCCGGACGACAACCGCGAGCGGATCCGCCTGGTCGGCGACGTCCCCTCGCCGATCAACCCGCCGTCCGGCTGCCGGTTCCGCACCCGCTGCTGGAAGGCGCAGGAGAAGTGCGCGACCGACGAGCCGCCGCTGGTGCAGATCTCCGGCAACAAGCCGGGGCACCTGACGGCCTGTCACTTCCCCGAGGCCGGGGACATCAAGCAGAGCCCGGAGGACGGCGCGATCGCGGTGGCCGTTCCGGAGCCCCGCACCGAGGCCTGACCGCACGTCACGAAGGGCCCCCGCCGATCCGCTCGGTGGGGGCCCTTCCGTGTCCGCGCTGCTACTGGCCGATCTCCCGCTCGCCGGCGAAGTGGCAGGCGGAGTCGTGCCGGGCCCGCCCTTCCAGCCAGTCCCGCACCGTCAGCGCCGGGTCCTCCCTCGCGCACTTCTCCTGGGCCTTCCAGCACCTGGTCCGGAACCGGCACCCGGAGGGCGGGTTGGCCGGGGAGGGCACGTCGCCGGTGAGCACGATCCGGTCCCGCGACTCCCGCGCCGCCGGGTCCGGCACCGGCACCGCGCTCAGCAGCGCCTGGGTGTACGGGTGGGTGGCGTGGTCGTAGATCTCCAGGTCGGTGCCGATCTCCACCATCCGCCCGAGGTACATCACGCCGACCCGGTCGGAGATGTGACGCACGATCGACAGGTCGTGGGCGATGAACATGTACGACAGGTTGAACTCGCCCTGGAGCTGCTCCAGCAGGTTGATCACCTGGGCCTGCACCGAGACGTCCAGCGCGGAGACCGGCTCGTCGCAGATGATGATCTCGGGCTTGAGCGCGAGGCCGCGGGCGATGCCGATGCGCTGGCGCTGGCCGCCGGAGAACTGGTGCGGGTACCGGTTGATGTACTCGGGGTTCAGGCC